>RFMG01000254.1 GCA_009927835.1 Verrucomicrobiota bacterium
CCTCCGGGAAGCGGGTCGCCGGCGGACGATTCACTGAGTATTTTTGATTCGCAATGAGTCGCTGATTTTATTTCCAGCGTCTCGGCAGAAGTTGATTCTATTTTGCGCAGTTATCAGGGAATCCCCCGGGATTTCTTTGAAAACGAAAGTGACGAAAGCCGACAGACGGCCTTTTCCGGAAGGGAGTTCTCTCCCGCGCGGAACAGTGGTCTGGTGGCCTTAGAGTCGTGGTCCCACCCGGTCCCATCTCGAACCCGGAAGTGAAACGCGACATCGCCGATGGTAGTGCGTCTATAGGGCACGCGAGAGTAGGTCGTCGCCAGAGTTTAACCGCCCCGTGGCTTATACAGTCACGGGGCGGTTTTCTTTTTTATGCGGAAGCTTTTTCTCGATGGTGCACCCCGGGTTGAATGTCCTATTAGAAAAACTTAAGTTCGGTGCTGATTGACGACTAAAGCGGCTGTGGGGGTGGATGGACTTGGCAATGGTAGGGGTTTTTGCTCTATTGGAATGCTTATGTTGCTTTGGTTTTTACCTTTTGCTTCCGCCTCGGGGGGAGCACCTGTTCCTCCGGCCGCCACCACATTCTTTCAGCTGGGTCCTTTGCCCGTCACCAGCAGCATGATTGCCGTCTGGATCGTGGCTGGTTTGATCATGGCGATTCTGGCCCTGGGAACGCGCCGGATGTCCTTGGTTCCGACCGGCGCACAGAACCTGGTGGAGGCGACTGTCGAGGCGGTGCAGGGGATGGTCACCGGTTTGCTTGATCCCAAGGTCGTCCGTTGGGCGTTCCCCTTGATCGCCACCTACTTCATTTTCATTCTGATCTCCAATTTCGTCGACCTGCTCCCCGGGGTCGGAAGCCTCGGCTATGGCCACGCCAAGGAAGGTGGCCTGCCGTTTGCCGTCGAACACGTGGAACGGCCGCTCCTACGACCCCCAACGGCCGACGCCAACATCACCGTGGCGATGGCGGCGATCTATTTCGTGATGAGCACGATCTGGGCGATCCGCTTCAACGGCCCGGTCGGGCTGATGAAACACATCTTCGGGGTGAAGGGGAAGATCGGCGGATTCCTGCTTGTTCCCATGGTGATCATTTTTTTCATCGTCGGCATCGTGGAGGTGATCTCGATCATGATTCGGCCGGTCTCCCTCTCGATGCGTTTGTACGGCAACATCTATGGGGGCGAGAGTGTCCTCACCCTGATGCTCAAGATGCTGCCCTTCGGCATCGCCGCGGTGCCGTTCTATTTCCTGGAGTTGATTGTCTGCGCGGTTCAGGCGATCGTCTTCACCATGCTTTGCGTGGCCTTCACGGCGACGCTTTGCTCGCACTCCGATGACGAGGGCGGGCACCAC
>RFMG01000037.1 GCA_009927835.1 Verrucomicrobiota bacterium
ATCAACTCACAGTCATTCCCGTTCGCCTTCATCTTGGCCTGGAACTCCTCTGAATTGGCAAACTTCACCGTCGCATCCCCCGTTCCATGAAAGACCAAGGTTGGCGGCATCTTGGGCGGCATTCTTTTGGTCACGGAAAGGTTGTTCGCCCGGGCCTCATCGTTTCCGAAACGCTTTGGCCCCCCATACCCGTTCGCCCCTGTATCCGTCACCGGCCAGAGAAGAATCAGTCCCATCGGAACAGGGTTCGCCACGGGATCGGAAGTAGTCTCGGGCGTCACAGGATCCTGGATCGCCGTCCAGGCAGCCACATGACCTCCAGCTGAGGAACCCTGTACCACAATCTTCGACGGATCGATGCCCAACTCCGTTGCATGATCCTGAATCCAGCGCACTGCAGCCCGACCATCCGCCACGCAGTCTTCAGGTTTGGCATCAAAGCGTTTGCGGGTTCGGTAGTCCGGAGCCACTCCCACCAGACCGTATTTTGCCGCCCACTTTGCGTAGGTAATACTCTTTGCAGGCGTTCCACTGCTCCAGCCTCCCCCGAAGAAAGTGACCAGACACGGCCTTTTGTCCGTCGCCTTCCACTCCTTCGGTTTGACCACATGAAGGCGCAACTCCCCATCCCCCACCTTTTTGAAAACAAAAGGTTCCGAACCCGGCAGGCTCAGGGGGGTGGCTTCATTCGTTTCAGCTAAGTTTCCAGTCACGGGTTGACTGGTCTCTGCCCATCCAGACACCAGGACCGCGCTGACGAGTGTGCAAACGGGCCATAGAGAAATCCGCACTTGATTAAAGTATCCGTGCGTAAGCCTTGCGCAAAATGAATTCCCTTTCTTGTGCGGAGTTCCAATCGGCCAAGCCGAGAAAATTCTTAACTTACCTTGCGACGGAGGAGACGGGTGAGCACCAATCCACCCAACCCAAACATCAACATCGATCCGGTCGAGGGCTCAGGAACGGCCATCAGGTTGAGGGTGCGCAGGCTGCCCTGTGTACCTGTGACCACTTGAAATCCTCCATTCGGAAGATTGGATGCTGCCCCGCCATTAAAGGCGGCTGTATTTATGTTAAACAAGCTGGTCACGTCGGTGCCATCAGCCAAATCGGTGCCGATGAGCGATCCCGCTTGCGCAAAGACCCAGCTATACGAGGTGGTGGGGGTGAAATCGTCCATGGATGGAAGACTGTTCAGAACCAAGTTCATCTGCGCTGAGGAGGAAAGAGCACTCAAATCCAGCGCCCCGAACACAGAGAACAAGTCCCAGTTTACTCCCGCTGTGCCACCAGTTGCCTGATTGATTTCCCAATTGTAGGTCGAGCCTGCCCCCCA
>RFMG01000113.1 GCA_009927835.1 Verrucomicrobiota bacterium
GCAAATGCGAGCAGTGGTGAGATAAGCACATAGCTGTTCGTCTCGACCCGCGGATTAAACACCGTCCAGATCAAGGCAGTCGCAACCCATAAGCCCCACGATCCATCAAACACTCCTCCCCGACGATATTTCCAGCCCACAAATAAAAGGGCCGACCCAGCGGCCACCATCCGGATCAGGGAGCTGAATACCAAAGGATTGGAAAATCCCATCTTCTCCAGCATGCCAAACATGTCACTCACCCGAAGGTTTTCGGGTGTGTATGAGCGGGTCAATTTCGACCAAAACTCCAACCACTGACCCCATGCGTAGGAGGGATGGGGATGAACAAAACCAACCAATCCAAGAACCAGCACACCCCCCAACAGAGGTAACCGCATTCGCGGAAATATCGCAAAGACCAAAAGCCACGGCGCGACTGAAATCGGTTTCAGGATCAAGGCGATCGTCAATAAAAGTGCCCCAAAATTCCATCTCTCCTCCCGAAGAGCCAAACACATCAAAACAAGAACTGACGAAAGCGGAAGATTGGACTGACCATTATTAAGCGAAGCCAAGGAGGCGGGCACTGCCAAGATAACCAGGAAGAGAAAGGTAGACGCGGTTATCCCTAACCGCCCGTCCGTCTGGCTGAAAAGATTTCCCAGTTTCCATAACGCCCAAGCGAACATTCCAAAACCCAGGGCGCGCCACACAATCTCCCCAAGGATGGGGGGTCGGATCCACTCGATCATGCTAAACAGAACCGCGAATTGAGGGATGTACAGAAACCCGTGTGTGCCCCCGGGATACATCGACTCCCCGATCCACCAGTGAGTTGAAGCAAACCGGTAGTTCGGCACCACCCCGGTGCGGGTGGGATTCAGCACCAGGTAGAGCGACATTCCCGCGAAAACCGCGCCGAGGAGTGCCCATCCCAATCGGGTCCAGCTAACGCGCATGGATGATTTCAAGCGAACGGAGGTGACGATGCAAGTGAGCTTATCGAAACCATGCCTGCCCGTCCGCCACGGGGAAAGGGCTACAAGAATTCCACTTTGCCCGTGTTCACGTCGTAGACCGCACCCACGATCATGATCTTGTTTTCGCGGACCAATCGATCCAAAACCCTGCTCTTCTCCCGAATATAGCTCATCGTGTGGAGGACGTTTTTACGGGCCACTTCATCCACGAACCCCCTCTTTTGCTCCTCCGTCATGGAGGAGAATCCCTTTGCTTTTGCGGGGTCGATCGACCCCTGAATGATGGTCACCAACTCATCCAAATGGTCACATCCCGTCGCCTCCACTGCCGTTTTGCCAGCCACTTTGAGCTCCACCGAGGCCTTGACCGCCCCGCACGACGTGTGCCCCAAAACCAGAAGCAGCTTGGCTCCCGCCACCCCACAGGCGAACTCCAGGCTTCCGATCATTTTGTCCCGCGCAACATTCCCGGCAATTCTGGCGACAAACGCCTCCCCCAAGCCCAGGTCAAAGATATGCTCCACGGGAGCCCGGCTATCGATACAGCCCAGAACCGCCGCGATGGGGAATTGCCCCCCGGCCGTCGCCACCGCCTGCCGCCGCAGATCCCGCACCAACGGCCGACCCGCCAAAAAACGCTGGTTCCCGGCCTTCAACAGGTCCAGAACCTCCTTGGGTTGGATCGAGTTCTGCAGCTCCCTGCTCGAATAATCGGCAAAGGGAACCTGCTCCTCAAATCGGCTGTATTTCTCCCTGAGACCCACCGTTTGAAATTCCACCCCGTGGGCCTTCGCCGTGACCTGTTTGAAATCGGCAAGGAGGTCGAGGATATCCGGATCGATATAATCGGAGTTTCGGGCATCGACCAGGATGGTTCCCCCCGCGGGCACATCGTAGAGGGCTTTTTGAAGCGCCGCCCGATTGAAGAAACTCACCTGCGGAGCCAGCTCGATCCGCATCACGTTTCCGGAAAGATGCTTTTCCAGAACCTGATGGATCGGCCTGCGAAAGTTGCTGGAAAGAATGAAAAGGAGGCTTACCCCCAAGCCGACCAGAATCCCCGTCAAAAGATTGGTGAACACAATCGCAACGACCGTGATGGCAAAAGGCAGGAACTGATACTTCCCCTCCTTCCACATCTGGCCGATCACCCTGGGACTTGCCAGCTTGTAGCCCGTCACAATCAGGATCGCGGCAAGGGTGCACAACGGAATTTGGTTCAGCCAACGCGGCAGGAACGCCACACATCCAAGCAGCAGGGCGCCGTGAAAGATGGCCGA
This sequence comes from Verrucomicrobiota bacterium, assembly GCA_009927835.1. Classification (GTDB taxonomy): domain Bacteria; phylum Verrucomicrobiota; class Verrucomicrobiia; order Methylacidiphilales; family Verrucolacustridaceae; genus Verrucolacustris. The sequence continues at coordinate 2,243 of RFMG01000113.1, forward strand.
CACCTTGGTCTGCGCCCCGGCATTCAAATTCGCGCTCGAACGGACGATCACGCTGGTCATCGGCAACCCGCCCAACATGCCCGAGACCATGTTTCCCACCCCTTGGGCGAAGAGCTCCCGGTTTGCCGGGCTCTTTCTCTGCTGGGGATCGATCTTGTCCACCGCCTCGATGGTCAACAGGGTCTCCAGACTGGCAATCACCGCCAGCGTGACGGCCGCCCCGTACACGGCAGGTTGGGCGAAGGCGGAAAAATCGGGCAGGCAAAACAGCTGGAGAAAGCCGGAGGAGCCCTCGGCCACCGGCACCTGGACCAGATGGGTCGAAACAACCGCCCAGGGATGACCCATTTGAATCAAGAGAAGATTTGCCGCAGTGCCAAATAAAACAGCCACCAAAGGCCCAGGAATGGGGCATTTCTGTAACCA
>RFMG01000089.1 GCA_009927835.1 Verrucomicrobiota bacterium
TGCCCGGCTCAACGCCTTGGAGGCGGCAGGGCCAAAGCCTTTCTTCGGATCGCAAAAATAAGGGAAGCCCCCGTGCTGCGGCGTCACTTTGATTTTCACCGTTTTGGGACAGCGCTTTTTCAGATCCTTCTCCACCAAACGGGCGATCTCTTTGGGATTCTGATGCGGCACCAAACGAAACGTCAACTTGGCCGAGGCCTTGCTGGGCAAAACCGTTTTCGGTCCCGGCCCCTGATACCCGCCCGTGATGCCGTTGATCTCCGCCGTCGGCCGCATGCCGATCCTCTCGATCGCCGAGAAGCCCGGCTCCCCTGCAAGTGCCGGACTGCCCGCCTGCCGACGAACCTCCGCATCAGGAACTCCCAACGCTTTTGCTGCCTTACGTTCCCATACCGCGACTTTCCGCACTTTTTTATAAAACCCAGGCACGGTGACCCTGCCTTTCTCATCATGGAGCCCAGCCAGCAAACGCGTCAGCACGGTGATCGGATTGACCACTGCCCCGCCATAGACCCCAGAGTGCAGGTCGTGGGAGGGCCCCGTCAGCTCCACCTCCAGGGCTGCAATCCCACGCAATCCATAGGTCAGGGTCGGCTTGTCCGGCCCCGCCATATTGGTGTCGGAAATAACGGCGACATCACAAGCCAACTCCTCCCTTCGGGAACGCAAAACCCCCTCCAAATTATCACTTCCCACCTCCTCCTCCCCCTCCACCACAAAAATCACATCGGTCTCGGGCCCGCCCTTCTTGATTTTTTCCGCCACCCCCAGCATGTGGGCAAAGATCTGCCCCTTGTTGTCGGTCGAACCACGGGCCACCACCATTCCATCCACCAGGCGGGGCTCAAAAGGGTCGCCCGTCCACCCATCGCCGATCTCCGCAGGTTGGACATCGTAGTGGCCGTAGATCAGAACGGTGCGGCGCTTGGCCGAGCCGCCTTTTCTCCAAAAAGCCAAAACCACCGGTGCGCCCGCCGTCGGCACGATCTCCGCCCTCATGCCCATCTCCTGAAACTTTCCTGCCAGCCAGCCGGCGCAATCCCTCATCGTCTGCCCCCGGGCGGGATCCGCCGAGACGGTCGCGAACCGCAGAAAATCGAAATACCCAGCTTGCGTTGTGCTTGAAAGGGCCACGGACCGATTTTGCCTTACCCGCATCCCTCACGCCAGCCCCGCGGAAACAACAAATTGCCTGATTTGCGGACCCGAAAAAGGTGGCTATACACACCCTATGTCGACAGCCGCCCTTTCCATCCCAACCTCCTTTCCCCCCTTCGATTTAGTGCGCCTCCTCCGCACCGTGTTCGAGCCCGCCCACGGCGAAAAAACATGCATCCTGATCGATCTGGACGACCCCTCCCAGGCCAAAGACTTCGCCTTTCTCAAAAACCCGCCCTGACCGTCCAGAAATATGCCCACGATATTTTTTATCAAGGCATCAACAACGGGGCGGGGAAAACCCTCGGTCTGACGGGCGGAAACCTCTACGCCTACCGCAAAACCGGCGGCAGTAATCTGGATATGGACGACCTGGCGGTCGACACCGGGGGAAATCGTCTTTCCCTTGAAAAGGATATTTATCCCAAATTCGACATCATCCTCTGCATCTCGACCTACTCGGCCACGGCTCCCCTCACCGCCTCGGCCAAAAGACACGGATTCCGCGGGGCCACCCTGCACGGCCTCAACGAG
>RFMG01000259.1 GCA_009927835.1 Verrucomicrobiota bacterium
CTGGTAAAGCGCCCCGGTTCCCCCGTTGTCTCCCAACACCACGCCGACTCGGTCCGCGTTGTTCAAGGTGGTGATGACATTGCCATTTCCAACTTCCACCCGGCCTCGAGATCCGTTGACGTTGCCCACCCATAAGGCGTTTGCGGTGAAGCTGCCCGTGTTGCCGAAGTTTATGATGCCGTCGTTCACCGTCAGGTTTCCGGTGATGGCGTTGTTCGTGCCGGAAAAGGTCTGCGTCCCCTTGCCGATTTTCGTCACAATCCCCCGCCCGCCATAAGCTGTCATATCCCGCATTGTCCCGGAGAATTCGGAACTGGCGTCCCCATACCCAATCCGCATCACCGGTTGGAAGTTGGGCCAACTATACCCTAACTCAATTAACCCCCCTCCCGATAATGCACCCACGGTGACATTTCCTTCGACCTGCGAGAAGGTTGCGTTGGTGTTGACAAAAAGAGAGGCTTTGTTGTTGTCCCAATTCGCTTGAACGTTGTCATGGGCCTTGATCGTTCCCTCTCTCAAATTAATCCAAGACCCCGCATCCATCGCAATATTCACCTGACCCGACCCCCCAAAGATAAGCATCCCCTGCCCAGTCTTTTCCAGTGTCCCGGCCCCACTGATTGTCGCGCCCTTCTGACGAGTTCCATAGGCGTATCCAGGGGCGTTGGTCAGATTATACTGCAGCACGGCATTGGAGTTGATAAACACCTGGCTGGCCGATCCGGAACCACCGATCGAAGCCCCCTGGGAAACCAAACGACCCTCCATGATCTTGGTTCCACCCGTATGAGTCACATTGGCTCCCTGAATTGTCAGCGTCCCGCTCCCCTTCTTCACCAATTCCAGGGTTCCAGCCCCGGTTCCCGTGTTGACGTTGCCGTTTGCCCAAGTGTCACGAATATATCCGTTGTACGTGGTGTTCGCTGTCTGGTTAATGGTGAAGGAGGCTTTGCTGTAGGCGCCGGTACTAAGTCCGTAAACTCCCTCGCTATTTTCGATCACCGCCCAGTCCGAGCGGCTTCCGTTCATTGTAAGGTTCCCGATTTCCAGATTGTTCCCCATCAGGGCGAGGTACGAGTAAGGCACATTCACATCAAATTCCAAATCCACATTCGCCCCCAACTGACGGGCGGCACCAATCTCCACCATATTGAAAATACCGTAATAGCCGTTGCCGTTGCCTCCGATGATCAGCTTGCCGTTCCTTCCATCCGAGTAGATGGCCGAACCGTTGGTGCCCGCCAAGGTCAGAATTCCCCCATCGACTCTCGTCACCCCGCTGTAGGTGTTCGACCCGGTCAATGTCTGCCGACCAGCAAAAGTCTTATAGAGTCCTCCCGTCCCGCTGATCGACCCACCGAACGTTCCGGTCTGTCCTCCACCGCCCAGCGTCAGATTTGCGCTCCCCAAGGTCACGCTCCCGTTTCCATTCAGACCACCGATCGAGTTGTTGAAATTGTTTAGGTCAAGCACCACACCATTCGAGAGGGTTGTGGCCGAATTCACTCCAAACGCATTGCTCGATCCCGCTCGCAACGTGCCGCCA
>RFMG01000224.1 GCA_009927835.1 Verrucomicrobiota bacterium
GATTCCTCATTGGCCGAGATCACTGCAGACGATAGCAGCATCATCCGAATCGGAGCCCATAGCGTTTTTTCCTACAGTTCGAAGGAGCGGATCGTGAAACTGGACAAGGGGACGATGCTCATGCATACGCCGCCGGGAAATGGCGGGGCGACGATTGAATCGGGTGGAGTGACCGGGGCGATCTCTGGCACCACGTTCATGCTGACCGCTCGCCCGCCAAATGTCCCCAATGTGGCAAGGAACTGCGGGTGAATGATGCGGGAAAGGTCATTTGTCGGGATCATCCCAATACCCCTCCCTCCAACGGGGGTTTCGCGCTGATCGTTCTCGAAGGCTCCTCCGTGACCAAGGTGACGGGGCCGGACGGTCAAATGGTGGCGGTGGCTCCGGGTCAAATGGCCGTGGTGGGACCCAAAGGGTCGGGCGCCCCTGCCGTCTACGCCGTCAATCTGACCCAGATCGCACGCACCAGTCCGCTCATCAACGCCTTTCCTACCCCGCTCCCATCGTTGCCGCAGATCATTGCAACCGCATACCAACTGCAAGGTCAAAATCTCCAGTCGACAGGCACCAGCGGTGTCGCCATCAGTTCGTCAGGTCAACTGTTGACCGCCGCCTCCCCGCCGCCAAATCCTTTTCTTCAGACCTTTGCGATGGCCTCGAACCAGCCTGGGCAAAACAACTCCAGCAACATAGGCAATCTGGCCAACATTGCGACGGCGGCAGGAGGCGGGGGCTCACCAACTCCAACGGGTGTGGCACCGACCGGAGGTGGTGCGGGCGCTGGTCCCACGATTCCAGCACCCCCGAACACGCCCCCCAGCCAAGGACAAAATGCTGTCGCGGCAAATCAATCCACCGCGATTGTGCCTTTGACAGTTTCGGGAGCGTCGGTGGTTCCCAAGGTTTACGACGGCACTTCCGCGGGATCGATTGTGGGGGCACTTTTATCCGGAGCCGTATCCTCTGGAGTCGCTTTGGCAAATGAAACCACCGGAATCCTTGCCAGCAAAAACGTGGGTACCTGGAGCGTGACCACATCCATGGGACTCGTGGGTGCGAATGTAAGCAGCTATACATTAACCCAGCCCACTTTAACTGGCACGATAACGGCC
>RFMG01000173.1 GCA_009927835.1 Verrucomicrobiota bacterium
ATCGTCACATCCTTGGCCGTGATCGTTGAGGCCAGGCTGTCGTTGACCAAACTATAGTTGCTGGCCAGTTCCCCGTTCGCTCCATCCACCAGTGTGTAGACTGCCGTCACGGTATTGGCTGCCAACACATCCTTACTGTTGAACGTTCCCACCACCGTTGGTGTTCCCAAGGTTTCACCGCTCACCTCACCACTCAATGATCCCACCGTCACCGAGGCTGTTGTGTTACCGTCGTACACCTTCGTGCCCGCCGTCGAGCCCGTCATCGTCAACGCCTTGGCCGTAATGGTTGATGCGAGGCTGTCGTTGGCCAAACTATAGTTGCTGGCCAGTTCCCCGTTCGCTCCATCCGCCAGCGTGTAGATCGCCGTCACGGTATTGGCTGCCAGCACATCCTTGCTGTTGAACGTTCCTATGGCGGTCGTCAGGCCAAGAGTCTCCCCCGATACCTCACCCGTCAGTGTCCCCACAGTCACCCCTGCGGTGGTATTTCCGTCATATACTTTCGTGGGCGCAGTTGAGCCCGTCATCGTTAACGCCTTGGCGGTGATCGTGGCTGCCAAATAGTCATCCGCCAGGCTGTAGTTGCTGGCGAGTTCCCCGTTCGCTCCATCCACCAGCGTGTAAACCGCCGTGACGGTGGACGCGGCGATGACATCCTTACTGTCAAAGGTTCCCACCACCGTCGGTGCTCCCAAGGTTTCACCGCTCACCTCACCGCTCAATGATCCCAAGTTCACCGACGCCGTCGTGTTGCCGTCGTACACTTTTCCGACTGCCGTCGAACCGGTCATCGTCAACGGTTTGGCGGTGATGGAGCTGCTGATGGTTTCAGTCGGGTTGAGCAGGTTGTAGTTGCTGGCCAACTCTCCATTGAGTCCGTCGTTCAGCGTGTAGTTCGCCGTCACCGTGTTGGCCGCCAAGACGTCCTTGCTGTTGAACGTTCCCACCACTGTGGTTGTTCCGAGGGTTTCACCCGTTACTTCCCCGGTGAGGACTCCCAAAGTCACCGAGGCGGTAGTGTTTCCGTCGTAGACTTTGCTGGGAGCGATACCCGGAGCAAGGGTCACGTCCTTGGCGATGATGGTGGCGCCGATATTTTCCGTCGGATTGAGAAGATTGTAATTGCTGGCGAGTTCTCCATTGGCGCCGTCGGCCAAAGTATAGACGGTCGCAACGGTGGTGGCTGTAAGAACATCCTTGGTGTCGAAGAATCCGAGGGCTGTGGTGGCGCCCAACTGCTCCCCGGAGACCAAACCTGTCAGATTGCCGGCAGTCACCGAGGCCAGGGTGGTTCCATCGTAGATTTTGGTCTGTACGCTTCCCGTGGCGATGGTCACATCCTTCGCCGTGATCGCTCCGGTCAGCACCGGTTGCGGCCGCAAGCTGTAGTTGTCGTTGACGGCG
>RFMG01000166.1:0-1315 GCA_009927835.1 Verrucomicrobiota bacterium
TCCTGTCGGGGCTTAATCCCACTCGCAGCGTCCCCCCTCGACACCTTAAATTTCCGAGTTAAATTCAACTTATGAAATTCATCACCACACTCCAGCAAGACGAGGACGGCATCTGGATTGCGGAATGCCCGGCCATCCCCGGATGTGTCAGCCAAGGCAAAACCCAGCAAGAAGCTACCGCCAACTTACGCGAAGCCATGCAAGCCTGTCTCGCTGTTCGTTCAGCCCAAGGAATGCCCCTTGTGGTTGAAACTCGCGAAATCGAACTCCAAACTGCATGAGCTCGAGCCTGCCCGTTTTATCGGGGCAGGAGCTGGTCCGAATCTTTGAACGGCACGGCTGGACCAAAGCCCGCCAAAAAGGTAGCCACATCATCCTGACCAAACCCGGCAGCATCGCCTCACTCTCCATTCCAGATCACCGAGAAGTGGCCAGAGGCACCCTCCGCTCCCTCATCCGCTACTCAGGCCTAACCCCTGAGGAATTCCAATCCTTGCGCTAACCCGCACCCCCTTCCCTCTACCCTTCAAACATTCTCACATTTGAAATTTCACACTTTCTTAACCCCTTAACCCCTTAATCCCTTAATCCCTATCTCCCCTCTGCGTACTCAGCTCCCTCAAAATCTCCTCGTACCGATCCGTCACCCTCTCCCAACTATAAATTTTCTCCGCTCTCTGTCGCGCCGCCTTCCTCAATCTTTCCCTCTCCCCAGAGTTTCCGATCAGACCACTTAACTTCTCCGCCAAATCTTTTTCAGGATTCGACCCACCAAACGCCAATCCCGCCTCCCCGATCACCTCCCGCGTTGCCGCACAGTCTTGATAAACGATTGCACTTCCAAAACCCATCTGATCCAACAGCACCAACCGCGTGGCCTCCACCACTCCAGGCAAAACAAAAATCCCGCAATTCGCGCTCAACTCCTCATACCCCTTCCCATACACAGGCCCCACCAACTTCACCCTCGGCCCCGCCAACCTCTGGAGCTTGATCCCGTACTCCACCTCGTACCCCGCCGGCCCCACGACCACACACGGCCAATCCCCCTTCACCTTCCCATACGCACGCACCAGCAGATCCACCAGATTTTCAGGGGTCAACCTCCCCACATACAAAACATACTCCCCTGCCTTCAGCCCAAATAGCTCCAGCGCCCCCTTCCCCACCTCCTTCGGCTTTTCAGGAGTTCCATACGAAAGATACGTCGCCTCAAAACCGTAATCCCTCCGATACCTCTCCACCACCGTCTGATTGTCCGCAATCACCACATCGCTCAGTTTGGTTGCCCACCGCTCGCTCCATTTCAACCAAG
>RFMG01000166.1:1323-3497 GCA_009927835.1 Verrucomicrobiota bacterium
CAAATGGATGCCACTTCTGTCTTCGAAAATCGTCCCCGTCCACATTCACGATTACCCGGCTGCCCGCCAGCTTTAGGATCCCTGCCAAAACCGAGTTGCCGACTCCGCACAGATACACCACGTCGAACTTCCGCACCGACGCATGAATCACCGCCAGCAACGTGTGCGTAATCGTCTCCGTGCTCTTCGTCCTCAAACTGGGCAGGTACGCCACCTTCATCCCTCTCACCTCGCGTGGACGATCCGGATACAGGTGCGCACGATTGTACACCGTCACGGCATGACCTCTCTCCGCCAATCTCGACCCCAGCTCCTCCACCAACGTCTCAAACCCCGAATACCTCGCAGGGACTCCACGACATCCCAAAAACGCGATTCTCGTTTTTCCGGGTAGTGGTCCGTCCGACGGCTTTGGAGTAACTCCAAGCACTCGATCCAGCAACGTGTAGTAAAGAAACAGGCTGTTGTACTTGAAATACCTTGGGAAGAGCCGCCTCGGCTCCTGCCACAGCCGGTACAGCCAGGTCAGTCCTGCCTTCTGCATCCATCGCGGCGCAAAAGCCCTTCTTCCCGCCAACAACTCAAAGGCATCCCCCACGGCCAGAAAAATCCCCTTCGAGTGTCTTTTTAGATTTTTATCAATCCACCTTTCCTGTCGATCCCCTCCCAGCGCCACCCAGATAAAGTCAGCTCCTGACATCGCAATGGTTTTTGCGAAATCCTCCTCATCCCTCTCCGTCCAAGCTCGGTAGGGCGGCGAAAGAGTCCCCACAATTTCCAGCTCGGGCTGCGCCTGTCGCACGGCAGCCGTCAGCTCCCGCAGACAACTTTCCGACCCCCCAAAAAAGAAGTGCTTCCACGGCCGAGGCAACGACTTCAGTGCCTCCAGCATGAAATACGGGCCGTAGACCCGATCCCTCAGATCCTCCCCCTTTTTTCGCATCGACCAGATCAGAGGCATTCCGTCAGGCAGCAGAAGGTCGAATTTTCCCAGCACCGATCCAAAATCCGCCCGATGCCTCGCCAGCGCCACCAGGTGGGTGTTGCAAGCCGCCACCATCCCCGGCGTTCCCCGTTGCGCCAACTCCTGAAGCAGTTTCACCGCACCCGCGTAATCGGTCGCCTGCAACCCCATCCCCAACACCTCCACTCGCTTGCTCTCCATAACCATTACCTAAATTGCCTCCCCTAGCCCCCTTGCGCCAGCCGCAACCCTTGAAGGCTCTCAGATCGAGAAGCGTCTTTAAATCCCTCGCATCAATCCCTTTTGATCGACCCCAAACCTGCTGCTTCTGGCGCCTTGTTAGTCCTACTCTCTTCGACTATGGTCAGGTACATCGCTGGTTAAAAAGAGCCACTTTTTAATATTATGAAGTCTGATCAGGAATGGATTCTTTGGGGAAGAAAAGATCCTTTATTTGCTGTCGCTAGTTGGAAGGGGCGAGATAAGGATGGCCCCAACCCTTGGTCAAAAGCAGAATTCTACTCCCTCGGCCGCTCTGATTGGATAGATTTTTCCGACCGCTGGTCTGCTTACGGATTTGCCAAAGAACACTGTCTTGAAATCGGATGTGGTGCAGGTCGCATCACCTCCCAATTAGCCGAAACCTTCCTCAGGGTTACGGCCACGGATGTTTCGTTAGATCAGGTTCAGTTAGCCAGACAGTCGACCCCTGCCGACAAGGTTAATTTTTTAATCACTGACGGCACAAAGCTCCCCCTTCCAAATGCATCGATTTCGGCCGTTTTTTCTTGCCACGTTTTTCAACACTTTAATTCGACAGACGATGCCGCAAGAGTCTTTCAAGAGATTTACCGCGTCCTGATCCCGAGAGGAAGTATCTGCATCCATCTTCCTTTGTTCGAATTGCCTTCCTCGCCCATTCGTCCTTTCCTTCGCCTCCTTCTTCAAGCCTGGAAGCAGGCTGGAAATTTTCGAGCCATGATCCGGAGAATGCGAAAGGTCCCTCTTATGCGGGGCCTTCCATATGAACGAACACAGATGCAAAAAAGGCTCGATGCTCTCGGTTTCTCACAAATCGAAACCCATGGTTTTTGCATGCGTAGTGATCATGCCTGGCACGAAGTTTTATTCGCTAGGAAAGATTCGCCCCTCCCCACCCCATAAGCTTTTGCCTGCCACAGGCCGAAAACTCTCTTCTTCCCTACACCCA
>RFMG01000243.1 GCA_009927835.1 Verrucomicrobiota bacterium
GTGGCCAGAGCGTAAAACTTGTTTTTGGCTGAAACAAAAGGGAATCCCGTGGACTTGGCCAAGTGAGCAGCCGCTTTTCCCGGGAATTGGGCATGGGTATTGAGGCCGGTCCCAACGGCGGTTCCGCCAAGAGCCAACTCATACAGCTCGGGGAGGGATGCCTCGATCCGGGCCATGGCGGCATCCAGTTGGGCGACGTATCCGGAAAACTCCTGCCCCAAGGTCATGGGGACGGCATCCATCAGGTGGGTTCGGCCGATCTTGATCAGATCCCTGAACTCCTTGGATTTTTTGTCGATGGCATCACGGAGTTTTTGTACGGATGGAAGAAGTGTCTTTTGGAGTTCCGATACGGCAGCCAGGTGCATGGCGGTGGGGAAGGTGTCGTTCGAGGATTGGGACATGTTGACGTCGTCGTTCGGATGGATCGGCTTCTTCGAGCCCAGCACCCCGCCCGCCAATTCAATCGCCCGGTTGGAAATCACCTCGTTGACGTTCATGTTGGTCTGGGTGCCGCTGCCGGTCTGCCAAATCCGCAGCGGAAAGTGGTCGTCCAGTTTGCCCTCGGCGACCTCGGTGGCGGCTTTGACGATGAGATCGGCTTTTTCCTTTGTGAGAAACCCGAGCTCCTGGTTGGCCAGAGCGCAGGCTCGCTTCAGGTGGCCAAAAGCATGGAGGAGCGGGACTGGCATCGTGTCATGCGCAATATCAAAGTGATGCAGCGACCGTTCGGTTTGGGCGGCATAGTAGCGGTCTGCCGGAACTTCGATCGTCCCCATCGAATCGGACTCTTTCCTTTTCTGTCCTGATTTCGATCCGGCGGGAGTCATCAAGTGACACTTATGGACGAAAAGCGGAGGACGTAGCAAGTGGGATATTTTCCATATGTAGACATGAAGTAATGTATTCACACCAGATCTTGGATTTCCTTGCTTCGAGTGGTTCTGTCACTAGGCATAGGTAGCGATGAAGTTGAAGCGTCTTGAGATGGAGGGATTTAAATCCTTTTGCGATCGAACCGTTTTGGATTTTCATGAAGGAATCACCGCGATTGTGGGTCCCAACGGGACGGGGAAGAGCAATATTCTGGATTCCATCCGGTGGGTTTTGGGGGAGCAGTCGGCCAAGGCACTGCGGGGGCAGGAGATGGCGGACTGTATTTTCCACGGAGCCGCCGGAAGGAAGGCGAGCGGGATGGCGGAAGTGACGCTGACCTTCAGTGATTGCGAGACGGTTTGGGGACCGATTACCATGAAGTTCAGATCACACGCCGGTGTTTCGCGATGGGGTGGGGAGTACGCGCTGAACGGGGTGGATTGCCGCTTGAAGGACATCCAAAGGCTGTTTTTGGACACGGGAATAGGTCGTGCGGCTTACTCGATCATGGAGCAGGGAAAGATCGACCAGATCCTGTCCTCCAAACCGGAGGATCGTCGCGCCATTTTTGAGGAGGCCGCGGGGGTGATGCGTTTCAAGGTCCAAAAGCGGGAGGCGGAGAGAAAATTGGAGGGGACGGAGGCAAATCTCCTGCGTCTGGCCGACATCCTTCGGGAGGTTCGAAGGCAGATTGGCTCCCTGCAGCGGCAGGCTGGAAAAGCCCGCAGGCATCGTGAGATCTTTGAAAAGCTGAAGCGGTTTGACCTCGCCCTATCCGCACGGCAACGGGATCAGCTGCTTTTGAAAATCGACGAACTGTCCAGCAGTCAGGCAAAAACCAGGGCCGATCTGGAACGCGCCCAGCAGGCGGAAAGCAGCTGCGAGCAGGCGGTCCGGGGACAGAGAGGGAAGCTGGAGGATGCGGATCGTGCCTGGCGTGACGCGGAGCGGGACGTGGTGGCAGCCCGTGCCGAGGAGGTGCGATGTGGCGAGCGAGCCAGCATGCAAGCCCAGCGGGCGGATGAGTTGGCGGCTGCGATGGAGAGGGCCCGGGGAGAGATTGCCCTGGCCGAGAGACAAACTTCCGCCCAGGAGGATTTGATCCGCTCCCTGAAGGCGGAGATGGAGAAGGTTTCCGCAGCTTTCCAAAATGCCGAACAGGTTTGTCAGGAAGCGCAGGAAAACGCGGCATCGGCACGGAAGAAAAGGGAGGAGGCGGTGGCTGCCATGGAGTCGATCCGTTCCCGGCGGGAGTCGGCCCGCCGCGAGGCGGAAGGTGCGAAAGCCAGGGGAAGTGCCGAGGAGATGACCGTTCGTCAAAGAAGTGAGTCTTTGGAGAGACTCAGACAGGAGATCCCCGGGATCGAATCGGAGGAGCAGAGGGAAAGATCTCTCCTTGAGGATTTCATCCGAAGAGTGCACGAAGCGGAAGCTCTCGTTCCGGAAGCAAGGGAAAGGGTGCAGAGGGCGGAAGAGGCGTTGCGCCGGGCGGAGTCGAACCTGACGGATGCGGAGAAAAAGCTCTCCGAAGCCGAGGCGGAAAAGATGCTGGCACGTTCCCGTGAGGAGGCACTTTGTGAGCGCTCGGCTGGGGATGCGGAAGCATGCCTCAAGGTTTGGATGGAAAAGGGGCAAAAGGGTGGGGAGGCTTTGTGGCCCGCGTTAAAAGTGCGTCCGGGCTATGAGCTGGCTGTGGCGCTGGCGCTGGGACCGGTTTTGGACGGTGTTCTTGTGGATGATTTGGACAAGATGGCCGAATCGCTGGAGACCGGGGAGGGAGGGCCTTCGGGAATTCTTCTTTCTCGCCAGACCCAAGGATCAGCAGGGAAAGATTGGCCAGAAGGGGCATGGAATTACGTGCAGGGAGGAGCCGGGTGGGAGACTCTTTTGCCCAACCTTTTGGATGGGATTTGCATCGTGGATTCGTGGGAAGAGGCCAAGGCATTCCAATCAACCCGGCCTGAGGCAACCATCATCTGCCGGGACGGAAGAATGATCAGCCCCCGGGGGTGGCAACGGAGGGGTAAAGCCCGCACTCCCCGTCCAGGGCGGGCGGAGATTGAGGCAGCCCGTCAGGCGATGGCACAGGCGGGGGAGGCAGCATCCGACCTTTCCACCAAGGTATCCCAAGCGAGAGCTCTGATCGAAACGGTTCGGGGTGATCTTCACAAAGCGAGCGATCACGAAAAAGCGGTGCGACAAGGTTTGGATGAAATCCGAAGGGAGCAGGATCGCAAGGAGTCTTTGGTTCGGGCCCTGACTGCCGAAAGAACGCGGCGGAAGGATGAGATGCAACGGGTGGAGCAGGAAATCGTCCTGCATCAAAAGATGGCAGCGGAAAAGAGCTCCGAGGCGGAGAAGTGGATGACCCTCGAGCAGGGTTTGGAACTGGAGGCTCGGCAGTCGGAGGAGGCCCGGCTTCAGGCGGAGGCGGAGGAGGCCCGCTGTAATGAACTCCTGACCGAGCGAAGGGTCGAAAGGTCTGCCCAACAGCAAAGGAGAGACTCTTGCAACCTCCAGCTGGAACCCGCAGAGGCGCGTCGGGGAGAGTTGGTGGAACTGGTCAACAAACGGAGGCAGGAGATCGCCCTGGATACGGAACGAATGGAAAAAGCTCGGGCGGAGTCCCTCTCATCCCTCGAGGCCCAGCAGATCGCAAGTCGGCGTGCCCAAGAGATCGAGGGTTCAACCGCCGGCCTTAAGCAGACCCGTGATGCCGAGGTTACCCTGTTGGCCGAGAAGGAGACGGAGGTCACCCATTGGCGACAGGTTGCGGAAAAGGCAAAAGACCAACTTGCGGAGTTGGCTGTCAAGAGTTCCCACCTTGATTTTCAGCGACAGGCTCTTGCGGAGCGGTTGCAAAGGGATTACTCCACTCCTTTGATGGAAGCAAAGTTGGAGGGGGATGGGTTGCCTCAAACGGAGGAGGAGTGGACCAAGTTGGAGGAGGAGGCGAAAGCCCTGAAGGAGAAGATGGACGAAATGGGGCCCGTGAATACGGAGGCGATTTCCGAGTATGAGGAGCTGGAAAACCGTCTTACGTTTCTCGAGACGGAGGAGAGGGATTTGATCTCGGCAAAAGCGCAACTGGAGGAGGCGATCCGTAAAATCAATCAGACCACACGTCTGCTTTTCGAGGAGACCTTCGACAAGGTGCGGATCAGCTTCGGGACCCTGTTTGGGGAGTTGTTTGGGGGCGGGCGTGCCACCGTCAAATTGACGGAGGGCGAGGATGCCCTGGAGGGCGGGATCGACATTGAGGCGCAACCCCCCGGCAAGCAGCCCAAGAACATTTCACAACTTTCGGGTGGGGAGAAAGCGATGACCGCATTGGCTCTTCTGCTTGCGATCTACTCCGTGAAGCCGAGCCCCTTCTGTGTCCTTGACGAGATGGATGCACCGTTGGATGAGAGCAACACGGCGCGTTTTGTTCAGATCATCGAGCGCTTTGTCGAAAAGTCCCAGTTTCTGGTCATCACTCACAACAAGAGGACGATGTCTTCGGCGGATCTCCTGTATGGAGTCACTGCCACAGAGCCTGGAGTATCCCGGATGATGTCGATCAAGTTGACCCGGGATGAGGAGACACCCTTGTTTGCACCGGCGGAGGCCTGATTGAGCCCGAGCCCCATGGTCCTCCGGGGGACGTGTGAGAGGGTCGCGCTCCATGCGGGAGACACCCTTCGAAAGGCGAAAGCCGAGGTGCTTCGGGTCGATTCCGCCGAGCAGCACGACATCAAGCTCGAGCTGGATCGAAGAGTGCAGGAGCAGATACGGAGTGAAATCTCACAAGCCTGCCCGGAAGACGGTTTTTTGGGGGAGGAGGGTGGGGAGGGGGCCAAGCCAGGGCAACGCGAGTGGGTTGTGGATCCGATTGACGGGACGGTCAACCTGTATCACGGAATCCCCCATTACGCCGTTTCCATTGCGTGTCGGCTGGATGGACAGACCTTGGCGGGAGCGATCTATGATCCCAACCGCGACGAGATGTTTTCCGCACATCGGGGGGGTGGATCGACCTGCAACGGAACCGCCATCCAGGTGTCCCAGCGGAGGGTCCTTGCCGAAGCCATCCTTGCCCTGGGTTTTTCGAAAGGAAAAAAAACGATTGAGAAGTGCCTGAGTCTGTATCAGCACTATGGTGACAAGGTCCGCAAGCTGAGGGCGATGGGTTCGGCGGCGCTGGATCTGGCCTATGTCGCCTCGGGAAGATTGGATGCTTACATCGAGCAGGGGGTGAGCCTATGGGATGTGGCGGCGGGAGCCTTGATGGTGGAGGAGGCGGGAGGAAAGGTGCGGATGAGTTGGATGGAGCCGGGCGGCAAGATTCACCTGGTGGCCAGCAGCGGACGGATCGATTTGGATCTGGTGTAGGAGACACTCTTCGGTCATTGAAGCGGCGGTGAAAGATGGGCAGAAAGGGGAGATGAGCAATGTCAGAGTTCGTTTCGCACCGTCTCCGACCGGTCTCCTTCATATCGGAGGCGCAAGGACGGCTCTCTTTAATTGGCTGTATGCGCGCCACATGGGGGGAACTTTCGTTCTTCGCGTTGAGGACACCGATCAATCCCGCAACACCCAGGAGGCGGTGGATGTAATCTTCAGGGGGATGCGGTGGCTCGGATTGGATTGGGATGAGGGGCCGGACGGGAGTGGAGGGATGAAGGGGGGCAAGGGTCCGTATTTCCAAAGTCAGCGGGGTGCAATCTATGCCCACTATTTGGAGAAGTTACAGGCCACAGGAAGGACTTATGAGGATGGTGGGGCTCTGAAGTTCAAAATGCCCAAAACCCCGGGAGTTGTGAAGGATCTGGTATGTGGCGATGTGACCTTTGACCGCACGACCGAACCGGATCTCGTGATTCGAAGGAAAGACGGAAGTCCCGTTTTCCATTTCGTCAATGTTGTGGACGACCTGGAGATGGGCATCACCCATGTGATTCGCGGGGAGGATCACTTAAGCAACACCCACAAGCATATTGCGCTGTATGAAGCCCTGGGGGCGACCCTGCCGCAATTCGCCCATATTCCCCTCATTCTCAATCAAGGGGGCTCGAAGATGAGCAAACGGGATGACGGGGCCGCCCTGGGCTTTTATGAGGAGGGCGGATATTTGCCCGCCGCCGTCAGGAATTACCTTTGCCTTTTGGGTTGGTCGCCGGGTGCAAACGAGGAAATTCTTTCGATCGAGGAGATTGTTCGTCGCTTTGATCTTAAGGATCTGAACCGCAGCAATGCGCGGTTCGACGGGGCAAAGCTTTTCTGGATCAACGGGGAGTACTGGAGGGCGATGAAGGACGAGGAATTCGCCACGTTTGCGGAAAGTTCCTTGGCAAAAAGCCGGCCCGCCGTGGCGTCGCTTCCCGACAAGCTCAGGAATGGTCTTCTGGGAATCATCCGGGAGAAGATCCGAACGGGCAAGGAGCTGGCTGAATGGCTCGATCCGTATCTGACCGAGGATTACCCCTACTCTGTGGAGGCCAGGAAAAAGCAGTTTTCCAACCCCGAAGCTGGCTCTTGGCTCGGGGCATTGGAGAAGGGGTTCACCGCCGCGGAGGACCCACTGAGCGACCTTGCGGCTGAGGCGGTTTGCAAAAGAGTGGCCGAGGAGCTGGGTCTACCCAAACCTGCCAAGGTGATTCATCTCTTACGCTCGGCGGTTTCCGGGCATACGGTCGGACCCTCTCTTTTCCCGCTTCTGGCGGTGCTGGGGAAAACGAAGGTTGTGGCCCGCCTGGCACGAACGCGGCTTCTTTGGGAGGAGGGCAAACTGGGGGAATCGGTGTGACCTTTGCAACCATCCTTACGCTTGTACGGATTCTGATGGTTCCGCTTTTTGCGGGAGCCCTACTCTATCATCGGGAATCCTTCGAGGAGGGGTATCGGGGGAATGGATGGTACTATGCGGCGATTTTCTTTTTTGCGTTGGCTGCCTTGACGGATGGAGTGGATGGGTGGATTGCGCGACATTTTCAGCAACAGAGCCATTTGGGGCGGATTCTGGATCCGATCGCGGATAAGCTGCTTTTGGTCACGGGAATCGTGCTTCTGGGCACGATCGGGGTTGCAGGAAAGGGGCGTCTGCCCATTTGGTTTCCTGTTTTGGTCGTCAGTCGCGATTTTGTCATCGTCGCGGGTACGCTTTTTCTCGGAACTCTTCTGCATGGGTATCATTTTGTGAAACCTCACTGGACCGGGAAGGTTTGCACCTTCTTTCAGATTGGGGTTGTTCTGCTAGGACTTTTGCTGCCTGGGAATGCATCGACTTGGCCCGTTCTATGGGCGGCAGGGGCGATGACATCCTTATCCATGGTCATCTACCTAAAACAGGGATGGGATCTGCTTCATCAGTCCAATTATGGCAAACCCACCCAGCTTTAAATCGACCCGTCCCGTTGTTGCCATCGTGGGACGTCCCAACGTCGGGAAGAGTGCGATCTTCAACAGGATTTGCCGACGCAGGATTGCCTTGGTATTCGATCGACCGGGGGTCACGCGGGATCGTTTGGTCGCCGATGCCGATTGGGAGGGGCGCCCCTTTGTTCTGATCGATACGGGAGGGTTGGGGCTGGAGGATGGGGCAGGATTGCAGGAGGCGGTGGAGCGCGAGGCGGATCTGGCCATATCGTCGGCGGATCGTGTCCTTCTGGTGGTGGATGGGAAAGAGGGGCTTCATGTCCTGGACACCGAGGTTGCTAAACGGCTTCGAAGGGCAGGCCGAAAAGTCACCTTGGTCGTCAATAAAATGGACCCCGGATACGACAGAGGTGTGTTGACGGAGTTTCAAAAGCTGGGCTTTGGTGATGGTTTCAGGGTTTCGGCCGAACATGGCCTTGGATTCGGGGACCTGATGGGTGAAATAACCCAGTTGTGGCCTGAGGGGGATCGCCAGAAGGATGAGCGCACCCGAATCGCGGTCGTGGGGCGCCCCAATGCAGGGAAATCTTCCCTGGTGAATGCCTGGGCGGGAACGGATCGGACGATGGTCGCCGCCATTGCGGGCACAACCCGTGACGCGGTGGATGTGCCCGCTGAGATAAACGGTGAGGAGGTTCTGTTTATCGACACAGCAGGATTACGGCAAAAAAGACGGGTGGAAGATCCGCTGGAGAAGATCATGGGGGGAAGAACCGCTCATGCGATCGATCGATGTCATCTGGCCATTCTTGCGGTCGACTCCGTGTTGGGTGTGGGTTTGGTGGAGAAAAAGATCGCAGGGCTGGTCCAGAAAGCCCAGCGACCCTGCATTGTTGCCATTACGAAATGGGACCTGGCATCCCAGGGGGGTCGGCAGACGCAGGGGGCAAGCTTTCGGAAGGAGTATGAAACGGCTTTGCGCAAAGCCCTTTTTTTTCTTCCCGATGCGCCGATGGTTTTTCTCAGCTCCGTAAAAAAGAGCGGTTTTGACCAACTGAGTGAAGCCGTGACAGACATGAGAAAGGCCCGTTCGATCAAGATCGGGACCGGGGAGCTCAACCGGATCCTTTCCCGCGCGACCGAGTCCCGCAGCACGCCTGTCCAAGGAGGGAAAAAATTGCGCATTTACTATGCCACCCAGGTGGAGGGGCCGTTGCCCACCTTGGTGGGTTTCGTGAATCATCCGGGAGTGATGACCGAGGCGTACGAACGTTTTCTCAGCAATCGAGTCCGGGAACATTTCCAGCTGGGCGGTTGTCCCTTGCGGTGGCGCTGGCGTGGCCGGGACAAAAAGAGTGCGGGCTAAGGTTGTCTTTATTTCACAATATCGGCTGATATCCGGTCGATTCCGTCCCGGGCAATTTCGCTGTTGGGATAGTCCTGATAGGCGCGGAGGTACCAGGCCAGGCTTGAGCCGATTTGCCGTTTCCGCTCCATCTCCTGGGCGGTGCGGATGGAGTGGACAAACTCGGCGGCTTGGGTGGTGTAATCTGCACGAGCCTGATTCAACTTGGGGTCATCGGGGTAATCGGCAAAACCGCGCTCCACGCTCTCCCACGCTCCCGCCGGATCCCCCCGTTTGGCCAGCTCGAGGGATCGCGTCAAGGCGGCCTCGGCACTCTGAACCCGATCAAGCACAGACTTAAGCTTCTCCTGCCGGTCCGGGAACATGGCGGTTGCCGCGATGAAACGAACTTTGTCATCAAAGATCTGGCGGAAGTTCTTTTGCGCGAGAAGCCGGTCGAAATCATTCAAGGACTGTTGCTGGACATCCGTCTGGCTGAAAATGGCGCTGGAAACCTCGGCAAGGGCCGGATTTCGCGGCCATATTTCCGTGGCAGCGCGAAGCTCCGTTTCCAGGGTATTTTTATCCCCGGATGCGGCGGCCGCTTTCGCCTTGGCCAGATGCATCGCACTGACCGTTTTTGCCGTCTCCACCACCGCCAAGGGCTTGGAGGTGTCAAAGTCTCGGGCGGTTTGACTCAGTTCACGGATCAAATCCTCGGCTCGGCTGAGATCATTGACCTCGAGTGCGGCCAGCAACTCGTTCGTCTTTCGCGTGAACTCCAGGGCACGGCGTTTTTCGTCCCTGGATAATTTCCGGACGGAGGGAAGGTACTCCCCCATCATGAAGGTCTCAAAAAGGCGCTCGGTCGCGCTTTTCAGCTCGTTTTTTTCAAGGAGAAACTTATAGGCCTCGACCCCTTCATCCACGTCCCGGATGGCCTCGTTGGCCAGAGAGTCGAGTTGACCCAAGGAGTTGATCATTTTCCCCAAGGCCTTAAGGCCGGAAGCACCCGCACTGATGAGGCTTTCGACCCCCAGATTCTCGACGCCAAACTGCATCCCCTCCGCGCTGAAGGCCCCTCCGGAGGAGGAGGTATCAGCGCCCGCCCCTGAAGATTTCCGGGTGCCGTCTGCACTTGTTCCTGTTCCCGCACCGACATAAGCCCCAGAACCGCCTCTTCCTGAAACCTTCGGATCCAACTTCGCCTTCACCTTTACCTGACCGGCATCTTTGTCAACGGGCAGGGAGGAGGAGATCTGATCCAGGGCGCTGATGCGGTTGTCGCCATCCCCAAAAAGGGCACGATAAAAGCGGGTTCCAATCAACACATGACGGAAACGTCGCTGGGCAAAATATTGGATGATCATGGTCTGAAAATCGATCTTGGCCTGAACGATGGAGGCCTCCTTCTTCAGCTTGTTGTTGGCCAAGGTGCTTCGAACATCGGAGAGAGCCTCCTTGATCGGTTCGACCCTTGCCTCGTCCTCCGGGGACAGGATGGAGCTCTGGGTGGTTGGATTGGTTCCTGTTGGGGTGGTGATTTTCGGGCTGGACCCGATGTTCATCCGATAGTTCCATTCCAAAGCCGATTTCTCCTTTTGAAGCGTTCGGTTTGCCATCTCAAGCCGGGCAACCTCGTTTTTCGCGAGCCAGACGCTGTAAACCACATCCGCCATGGCGTTGCAAAGATTGGCGTCGCTGCGGTACTCCGAAGCTTTCGGCAAAAGCTTCCATGCTGCGTCAAGATTTTCCGTGTTAACCTTGCCTGGGCTGAGCAGGGAAAGGATCTCGTTCATGACTTTCTCATACTGCTGATCGGCTTCCGAAGTCTCGGCAGGGGCATTCAGATACTTTTCAAAGCGGGAGCGGAAAAGACGGTTATTATTCAGGTTGAATAATTTCCCGTCGAAGGTGGCGTTGTCCGACCCCGGATCGACAACTGGGACATCCCGCCCGAGGAACCCTGGATTCATCTGGGGAGGTCGCGCACCACCCGTGGCAGCCTTCGAGTCGCCCTCCTGAGGCAAGGCAGCAAGCGGAAGAAAATACCCCATCACCACAATCCAGCGGGTCCAAATATTCACGACTTTTGAATCTCCTCGGCCACCAGGATGCCGGTATCGTCAACCTTGCACTTTGCCCGGTAGGATTGATTCTTTTGCAGATTGATCTGTCGCAGTTTGGCAGGGATCAGGATCGGCATGGGCCACTTTTTTGACTCACTCGTCACGGAAATACTGAAAAGACGTCCCTTTTCGGGATTCTGGGCGAGGGCATTGAGAATCACCCCCTCGACCTGATAAACATTGCCTCGAAGGCTGTTTGCATTTTCGAAATAGTCGGCAGGCTTGAGGGGTTCGGTCGTTCGGTACGGGTTCGACCCTTTTTGCAGAACGTAGGCACCGATCGCAGCGAGGAGAAAAAAGCCTGCAATCAGACCAAAGAAAAGATTCTGAGGCGTTTTTTGGTGAGCCCGACGGGACATAACTTATCCTATCGCGAAAGACCCTGGAGGGGCAACTACCGCCATTGACTGCGACGGATTCCGAAATAAGCCAAAACAAGTCCGAGCAGGATATGAACCAGTAAAATCCAAAGGGACAGATTGGCCGCAGCCAAGGGAGTTTCCGTGATGAACTTCACCAGGTCATAGAAACGTGTATCCCGAAGTGTCTGAAGGTATCCGGACCATGCCCAGTACGCACTGATGAAGGGGCGAGTCACAACGCCCAGAAAATCGGGCAGTGCAAGAATGGCGCCGGACAGGGGAAGCTGGAATCCGACCAGATAAAGGCTCCCCAGGGAGGCTTGTTCGGAAGAGGAGGACCAGCTGGAGATTGCGAGGCACAATGAGGTGACAGCGCCTGTGACAAAAAGGAACGGAAGAAACTGTTGAAAGGGATCCCCGGGGAACTGGCAAACGGCCCGGACAAACAGGGTCATCCAGATCGACTGTGCCAGAACCAAGATGCTGAGAAACAGCCCCATGCCAACCAGGGCGGATCCAGGCCGAAGCCCTGCCAATTTTTCCTTTTCCATGATCGCCCGGTCACCGATCACCTCCCGCGCGGAATTATTCGATCCCATCAGCGCCAGCAGAATGACCTGAAACATGGCCAACCCGCTCACCAACGTTCCCACACGGCTGGATTGGATCGTGAACGCGAGCGATTCCTTGAGCATCTCCACGACCCCGGTGTCGGAGGACATCGCCATATTTCGAACTTCCGGCAATCCGCGGTATGCAAACAGGGTGACCACAATCGGAAAAACCAGAAGCAGGGAAAGCTGAAGAAAAACCTGGGCAGGGTCACGAAAGAAGATCCGGATCCGGCGTTCGAACCAGGTCGCAGCTTGGGAGAAGAAACCAGGCAGATAGGACGTGCTCTCTTTTTGCTCCGAGATCGCAAGGGATTCCAGTTCGCCGATCCTATCTTTCGCGGAAGTCGCCTCCGGCTTTTTTTGTGCCGCCCAGACCGAGGCCCAATCCTTGGAGTCCCGTGTTCCCAGCACCGGATAAAGGGCCTCAGGGCTGTTAACCTGGAAATATTCCGCCAAATCACGTGAATCGGCTGAGTAGGCCAGCTGTCCTCCCGTTAAGACTGTAACGGAGTCATAGATCTGGACCTGCCGGAGACTGTGGGTTACCAGCAGGACCAGTCGGCCCTGTTCTTGGGCGAGAGAGGCCAGAAGTTCTGTGATCTCCTCCTCCGACTTGGGGTCAAGGCCACTCGTGACCTCGTCGGCCAGCAAGAGGCTGGGTTGGGTGGTCAGCTCCATGGCCAGGGCGAGACGACGGAGCTGGCCTCCCGAAAGAACGCCTGCCCGCCTCTCCATCAATTCGGTCAGGCCCGTCTCCTCCGTCACTTGATCCACACGCGAGGAAATTTCCGAAGTTGGTCCGCGTTGCCTGAGACGGGCGCCGTACATCAGATTCTCCCGCACCGTCAAATGGGGTTGCGTGCAGCTGAATTGCGGGACGTATCCAAGTTCATGGGGGGGGAGATCCTCGGCTTCCAGATTTTTGCCCTGCCAGTAAATCGATCCCGAGGTGTGAGGGACAATTCCTGCAATAACCTTGAGCAACGTGCTTTTGCCGCAACCGGAGGGACCGATGATGGCCCCAAAATGCCCAGCGGGATACCACGCGGATATGCCGGAGAGAAGGGGGGGAGTTTCCTCTCCCAATTGAAGATCGATCGATTCAAGAACCAACATCCCCCAAGAGAAAGCCGACAAAGGGTCAAAGGCAACGTAGAAAAAATCTCCCGCCCTGGACCGTTTCTGATAGAAAAGTCGGGGTGTCACCATCCCCAGAGTCCAAGAGAAACTTTCCGAATCGATGGGTGTGGATCGGTCTTTTGGGCCTCGGGTTGGTTTTTCTCGTCACGGTAGCGGCTTTTCTGCCGATCTGGGTCGTAAGGTGGTTGGGTGGAAATGAGTTTCAGCAATTGGCCTCGCGGCAAGTGTCCTCCCTGTTGCAAACGGAGGGAGATTTTGAGCCGTTCGAATGGTCCTCCTTTTCCGTGTACACGGCTGGTTTTCAGAGCCGAACGGGTGCACCCGGACCTTGCCTTTGGGATTTCGGGAGATTCGAACCGAGATTTCGCCAAGGCTTCTCCTGGATCGCATTCTTCGGTTTCCCGAAATCACAATTGGCAAATTAAGCATCCAGGGAGGACGTAACCCAATCCCTGCGCGAGACACCCCCGCGCCAAGCCCCTCTCCGGCGGGCTCCAAGTCAGAGATTTTTCGCGATGTCCAGGTAGGAAAGGTAGAAATCCGTGAACTTCAGGTCATCCCATCCGCAACAACAGGGGGGTGGGGGGTAAGTGGAATCACGGCCCTGGTTGAGCCCCGTAAACAGATGACCACCTTTTCATTGGCGCAAGGGGAGATCCAGACTCCGCTCCCGTGGCTGGGGCGGGTCGATCTGGTGGAGGCGAGGGGTCGGTACGCCGGCCCAACCGTTTTTCTGACTTCCCTGGCCGTTAAAGCAAAATCGGGAGGGACCCTCGAGATGTCGGGGGAGTTTGTTCCCGGGTCAGCACCGCATCCGAAGGGAAAAATTACATGGAACCGGTGGGCCGTGCCTGGGGGGAAAATTGGCGTCGGACTTTTTGAAATTCCTGCATCCATGTCGGGGGATTTCATTTTACAGGATTGGCAGGACGGGGGGCCCGTTGGAAATGGAAGGGTTCAACTGGTCGATGCACGCCTCGAGCCAGGTCGTGGCTCGGAAACAATCCTGGGGATTCTTGGTCTCCTCACCGGCGAGCCCCGACTGCGGGGTTGTCCGCTTACGACGGCAAATGCCACGTGGAATTTGGGTCCAGGATTCTATGATGTGACACAAATCATTGCCGAGGCGCCCGGTCTGTTACGGGCTGTGGGCCAGATTCAGATTCGTGGAAATTCCCTGAATGGGAGGGTCGAACTTGGCCTGGAGGGAGACCTGGGCCGTAAGGTCAATGCATTAACCGGCGGCGAGTGTTTCGCCCGTTTGGAAAACGGCTACTCCGTGCAAAGCATACAGCTGTCCGGAACTCTCGACGCCCCCAAGAACGATTTGGAGCCAAAGCTCAAGGGGGCTTTGGCGCGAACGGCAATTCGGACCGGAGCGCAGATTCTGGAGAAAGCAACGGGTGCACAAGGCTCGGGAGATGCCGCCGGTCAGGCGGTGAACGTTTTGAAAAGCCTTTTTGGAACCCCTCCCAAATAAAGAGGGTCTCGGATTATCCGTAACTTTTGAAATACTTCTTTTTGTCCTCGGCTTCAGCAGGATCGCCTTTTTCAGGGGTGGATTTCATTTTGGGTGCAACAGCGGATGGGTCAGGATTTTCCTCCGGCATAGTATCCTCCTCCAGACCGGACAGGTCCACCTGAGGACCCCGATCGGGCATCATGCCCGCTGGCGTGCCGCCGCTGGCCTCCACAAAAGCCAGCTGAACCTGTTGAAGTGCCTCCGTGAGAATTTTGATTTCTTGGGGGGAAAGATTCCCCTCCGTCTTGAGGCGAATGAGCTCCAGATGATCGATCATCATCTTCGCCGCCTGCAGGTTGGGCGGGATCCTGTCTCCCTCCGGGGTGGGAATCCGGCCCAGCACGTAAAGAATGTTTTGGGCCTGAACCATGACAAACTGGACAAAGCGTTTTGTCATCTCCGAGCTCATGGCCGGGTTGTTTTTTTGGACTTCCGCCATATCAGGTTTTCTTGGAGGAGGAGGTTGAGTCGTTCTTTCTTTTTCTCCGAATTCGCGGGGCAGGGGACAGCTCCCGTCGCAACTTGCGGACGGTCAAGGCAGCTTTTTGCGGCTGAAAAGGGGTCACAAAGGCCTCGGTAAAGGTCCAGATTTCCTGAAAATCCTCCGGCCGATCGGTTTCGCTTTTCCCGAGGATCCCATGCTGGACCAGCTGAAAGACGATCTCCCCCACCTGGCTGCAATTTTCGATTCCCCATTCGTTCAGGACGGTTTTTGCCATGGGACCGAACTCCAGAAGCGCCAGCTGGCGAAATCCCTCAAGGAGTTGATGGCCGCGAACGTGGGCGGGTCTATCCTCCTCCTTGGGGACAAATTTTCGAAGGGATTGATCCAGGGAGCGTCGGACAAAATCGTAGGCAGATGCGGAAAAACGGGGATCCTTTTGCCGAATTCGTTCCACAACTTGGGGCAGGGGAAGATGGCTCACGACAAAATTATGATCGAAGGGGGATGTTTTGTCTATGGGTTACGCGAGATAATGCCAAAGAGAGGCCAAAGCAAGGATTGTGCCTGCCCCCAAAATGAGGATTCTCTCGCGACGGCGCAGGGTCCAAGGGTTCATGCGCAGATGCAGTTCACAATCCGACCCGGCACGATGACCATCTTATCGATTTTCTTCCCGCCGGTCCAAAGCGGCAGCTCGGCATGGTTTCGCACAACCGCCTCAATCTCCTCCCTGGTGGCACGGGGGGAGATTTTCAACTTTCCCCGCACCTTGCTGTTCACCTGAACCGGGAGTTCCACCGTCTCCTCGAGCAGATCCTCGGGGCGATACGTGGGCCAATCCGCCAGGCTCACCAGTCCATCGCCCCCCAGCCGGTGGTAAATCTCCTCCGCAAGGTGTGGCGCAAAGGGGGCGAGCAAACGGGCAAGATGTAGGATTGCGGACTTGGGCCGGGAGCTCAGTCCCGTGAGATGATTCACCAGGATCATCAGGGTCGAAACGGCGGTGTTCATCTGGAGAGATTCGATATCGGAGGAGACTTTGGCGGTCGCCTTGGCAAGAGCGCGGACCGTTTCCAAATCCTGCGGGGAATCCGTCAGGGCAGGGGAGGTGACCCATTCCCCTGACTCGTGCTCCTCACACACGAGTCTCCAAATCCTGGCAAGAAAACGCACGGCACCCTCCATTCCTTTCGAGCTCCACGGCTTCATCTGCTCCAGAGGTCCCATGAACATTTCAAACACCCGCAGGGCATCCGCACCGTGTTGTGCGATGACATCATCCGGGTTGACGACATTCCCCGACGACTTTGACATTTTCCGATTATCCTCGCCGAGAATGATGCCCTGGTTCACGAGGCGACGGAACGGTTCGGGATGGGAGACGAGCTTCAGATCGAAGAGAACCTTGTGCCAAAAGCGGGCATACAGAAGATGAAGAACGGCGTGTTCTGCGCCGCCGACATACAAATCGACTCCCCCATCCCCCATCCAATATTTTTCCGATTCGAGACTCCACGGAGCCTGGGAATTTTTCGGATCACAAAAGCGGAGATAGTACCAGCAGGAGCCCGCCCATTGGGGCATGGTGTTGGTTTCACGAATCCTACCGTCGGGCAGATGAACCCAGGATCTGGCCTTCGCCAAGGGGGCCTCACCCGTCGGGGAGGGTTGATAGTCCTGCATCTCGGGCAAGGTGAGGGGAAGGTCCTCGGGGGTGAGGGGTTGATGCTTCTCGCCGTCCCACACAATCGGGAAAGGCTCGCCCCAATACCTTTGTCTGGAGAATAACCAATCGCGCAGTTTATACCTGACCTGTCGCCGTCCTTGTTTCCGGCTTTCCAACCAGCCGATGATCGTTTCTTTTGCCTGCTGGGTGGGTTGGCCGTCGAGGAATCCTGAATTCACATTCACCCCTTCGCCTGAAAAGCAGGTGTCAGCAGGATGAGAGTCAGGACCACGCACCACCTCTCGGATTGGCAGATCGAATGTTTTCGCAAATTCAAAGTCCCGCTCGTCGTGGGCGGGAACCGCCATCACGGCACCGGTCCCGTATGAGGCGAGGACATAGTCGGCCACCCACAGGGGAACGTTTTCACCATTGACCGGGTTCACGGCCAAACGTCCGATCGGCACCCCGGTCTTGGTTTTCGCCAAATCGGTGCGATCCAGGTCGGATTTGGAGGAACTGTCTTTTCGATACTTTTCAACGGCCGTCGCTTGCGCAGGGGAGGTCAGGGCGGGGACGAGGGGATGCTCGGGGGAAAGGACAACGTAGGTTGCCCCAAAGAGGGTATCCGGCCGCGTTGTGTAAACCGGGATCGTATGATCCGATCCATCCACCCGAAAGTGCACCTCCGCACCTTCGCTTTTTCCGATCCAGTTACGCTGCATCTCCTTGAGCGACTCCGGCCAGTCAAGCATGTCGAGATCCTGGAGGAGTCGTTCCGCGTACTCGGTGATCCTGAGCATCCACTGCCGCATCGGGCGCTTCTCGACAGGATGGTTGCCGCGTTCCGAGCGGGGGCCTTCGGCCGTATTCAGAACCTCCTCATTGGCCAGAACCGTACCAAGGGCGGGGCAGTACCAGACGGGGGCCTCGGCCACGTAAGCCAGGCCTCTATCGTACAACTGAAGGAAAATCCACTGGGTCCATCGGAAATAGTCGGGATCGGTGGTATCGATTTCGCGCGACCAGTCGTAACTGAAACCCATGGCCTGGATCTGCCTTCGAAAGTTGTCGATATTTTTCTTGGTGGTCAGACGGGGGTGAGTGCCGGTTTGAACAGCATGCTGTTCGGCGGGAAGACCGAAGGCGTCCCATCCCATCGGGTGGAGAACGTTGTTTCCGCGCATTCTCCAGTACCGCGCAACAATATCGGTTGCCGTGTAGCCCTCCAAATGCCCGACATGAAGTCCCGCTCCGGAGGGGTAGGGAAACATGTCCAAGATATATTTTTTAGGTTTCTCCGCCCCTTTTTCCCCGGGTTGAGGGGCACGGAAGCAGTCGGCATTGGCCCAGATTTCCTGCCATCGAGGTTCGATTTCCGCAAAAGGGTAAGGGGAGCGGGTTTGCATAATTTTGTGCTGCGGTTATTAAACGCAAAGCGCTATGGCAAGTCGAACCTCACTTCCCGTTTTGTGGATTGCGACGACGAATCGCGGGAAAACCCGTGAATTCAGGTCCCTCTTCGGCTCGAAGTGGATCGTGCGCGACCTCCACTGCTTACCGCGCTTGCCCCCCGTGAGGGAAACGGGCAAGACGTTTATGGCCAATGCGAGGATCAAAGCCCTGGCGTTGAGCAGCGCACTCCCTGGAAAACTCATACTGGCGGATGACAGCGGCCTCGTTGTGCCGTCCTTGGGGGGCCGACCAGGAGTTCGTTCGGCCCGGTACTCCGGCCCCAATGCCACCAACGAAACGAACCGTGCCAAGCTGCTTCACGCCATGAGATCCTTTTCGGGGAGACTCCGAAAAGCCTACTTTCAAGCCGCTCTGGTGCTGGCCTTGAATGGTCGTGTTTTGGGGACTCAAACTGGCAGGGTTTGGGGCCGGATCACCACGGAAGAGAGAGGGACAGGGGGGTTTGGTTATGACCCTATTTTTCGTCCCAAAGGTTTTTTTGGGACATTCGGAGAACTTGGAGCCCGAACCAAAAGAAGCGTAAGTCATCGCTCACAAGCTGCCAGGAGAATGGAGGCACTATTAAGCAGGGTACGGGCTATATTGAGAGCTAAGAATTAAATTTGATACAATATTTATTGTGCGACAAATACGCTTAAGGTGGGTTATTGGATCCAGCCCCATCGCTTTGTGAAAGGCCAATAGACCACCGCTCCCAAGCCGATCAGATTTCTTGCGGGAACCGCACCCCAGCCCCTGGAATCAAAACTGTTCGGACTATTGTCCCCCATGGCCCAGTAGTCATGGTCGGGAACCCGGTATGTCTCTCCAGGCTGATTCAGGTAGGTCGGTCCCAAAGTGTAACCAGGATATCCGCCCTTGAGGCTCGCAACCCTTTGGCAGGCTGGAGCCTCGGCGGGGGCTCCATTAATCCACAGTTCAGGGGGTCTGACCTGTAGCGTGTCACCCCCCAAAGCAACGCATCGCTTGATATAGTATTGTGACCCTTCAATGCCGCGTAGCCGCAGCCCGGACTCGATCCCATCGATATTCTCCGTGGTAAAAACAAAGGTTTCCGCCCTTTTGGGCTTACGAAAGTGATAGATGAATTTGTTGACGAAAAGATGATCCCCCGTGGCGGAACTGAAGTTCACCAGCACCTCGCCCGCCTGAACCCGGTCCCCGCTTCGAACTCTCAATCCGCCCTCACGGGCCTCTGACAATCCGGACAGCACCGTCTGCGTCCATCCATCCCCGATGATTTCGGTCGTTGTCCACGGAATGACTCCCCAAAGTCTGCCTTCACGAACCGAGACAATCTGCCCGTCCCTTGGTGCCACGGCCCGGTGGTAGCTTTTTCCCTCCCACGCAAAATCGAAAACCCTTTGGAGAATCGAGGGGGGTGGAGCTGTTTCCGGTTGATTCAGGATCCCCAGCAAGGTCGGCCGCATGGAGTGTGTCGGAATCTTGAAAGGCTGGAGAAAATAAGCCCGGACCCCCAACGCAAGCACGATGGCGACCAAAGCGACCTCCGCATTCTCTTTGCGACCATGATGACGATCGGTCCGAAGAAGGTCGCCGTACTCCTTCTCCAATCTTTCCAAAATCGACCGGCGCTTGGCCGATGGGGTGAAAACCCCACGGGCTTCTCGGACCAGTTCCCTCGCCTGTCCCAACCGTTCGAGAAGATTTTCCGAGAGCACGTCCCTGCCGTAGTGGACTTTCTTTGCAAGAAAATGGCTTATGGCATGGAGTTGCTTTCTCTCCTCCTTCGCTTTGCCGAAATAAAAAAAATCGATCATCCCTTAATCCCCAAACGCCTTCAGGACCTGGAGAAAAGCCTCCTGCGGTATGTTCACCTTGCCAAACTGTTTCATGCGCTTCTTCCCTTCCTTCTGTTTCTCCAAAAGTTTCCGTTTTCGGGTGATATCCCCCCCATAGCACTTCGCGGTGACGTTCTTTCCAAAGCTTTTCACATCTTCACGGGCAACGATCTTGCCCCCGATGGCCGCCTGAAGCGAGACCTTGAAGAGCTGGGGTGGAATCACCTCCTTGAGTTTTGCGGTCAACGCACGTCCCCGCGCGGGGGCTTTTTCCCGGTGGACGATACAGGAGAATGCGTCCATCGGCTCCCCATTGACCAGAATCTCCAGTTTGACCAGGTCATCCGCCCGATAAGGACCATGCTCGTAGTCCATCGACCCGTATCCCCGCGTGATGCTCTTGATGCGATCGCTGAAATCCACAAGGATTTCGCTCAAAGGGATGTCGGTGGTTAACATCACACGTTTCCCGTCCAAGGAGTCGGTCTTCGTCACCTCCCCCCGTTTTTCCCTCACCATGGATACCAGATCCCCAATATTCTCGTTGGGACAAAGGAGAAACACGGTGACCCTCGGCTCCCGGATCTCCTCGATGACGCTGGGGTCAGGGAGCTGAACCGGATTTTCAACCGATAGCACCTTTCCACTGGTCAGGCGCACCTCGTAGATCACGCTCGGATACGTTGAGAGAACCTCCATGCCAAACTCCCTGGAAAGCCTCTCCTGAACGATTTCCATGTGGAGAAGACCGAGAAACCCGCATCGGAATCCAAAGCCGAGTGCCGGGGAGCTCTCAGGAATGAAAACCAGGGACGAGTCATTCACCTGGAGTTTTCCAAGGGCAAGTTTCAGCTTCTCAAAGTCATCCGTGTTGATCGGATACAGGCCGGAGAAAACCATCGGCTGAACTTTTCGGAATCCCGTCAGCGGCTCTTTGGCCGGATGAATCGCATGGGTGATCGTATCCCCGATGTCGATTTCGGCCGTCGTTTTTAAATTGGCCACAAGATAACCGGAATCCCCCGGACCCAGCTTTTTGCCGACCGTCATTTTGGGGCTGAACGTGCCCACCTCCTTGGTCTCGTACTTTCGACCGCTTTGCATGAGCATGATGGGCGTGCCCGCGGTGATCTCCCCGGAGATCACCCGAACGTAGGCAATGACCCCCCGGAACGTGTCGAACACGCTATCAAACACGAGGGCCTTCAACTCTTTTCCCTCCGCCCCTTTTGGCGCGGGCAGGCGGGCAAGAATCGCCTCCAGGACGTCTTCGATCCCCTGCCCCGTTTTTGCACTCACCAAAATGGCCTCTTCCCCGGGAATCGCCAAAATCTCCTCCAGCTGTTTTTTGACGCCGGGGATGTCGGAGCTGGGTAAATCGATTTTATTGATGATGGGAATGAGGGTCAGACCCTCCTTGTTGGCGAGGTGAACATTGGCGACCGTTTGAGCCTCCACCCCCTGGGCGGCATCCACGACCAGAAGCGCCCCTTCACAGGCCGCAAGGGAGCGTGAAACCTCATAGGAAAAGTCCACGTGACCCGGAGTGTCGATCAGGTTCAGGCGGTACGTTTGCCCGTTCTTGGCGTGATAACTGAGAGTGACAGGATGAGCCTTGATTGTGATTCCCCTTTCCCGCTCCAGATCCATCGAGTCGAGAAGTTGCGCCTGCATATCCCGTTCCGCGATCAACCCTGTCGCCTGAAGAAGCCTGTCGGACAGGGTGGTCTTCCCGTGGTCCACGTGGGCGATGATGCAAAAGTTTCGGATCAGGCTTGGGTCCATAATGGGTGGATCGAGAATCAGCCAGAGACATTCGCCGCCGTAGCGACAGAACGCAATTTTGCAACCGCCTGGGCAAGGTCCGGTTGGGCAAAGAGGTGGGAACCCGAGACCAGGATGTTTGCACCCGATCCGATGCAACTGGGAGCCGTCTCGTCATTGACTCCGCCGTCCACCGTGATGTCGATCTGATAATTTTGCCTCAGAATGATCTCCCTGGCCTCCCGGATTTTCGGCAGGACCTCCTTCATGAAGGGCTGGCCCCCAAAGCCCGGATTCACCGTCATGCAAAGGAGTTGATCGCAAAGGGGCAGCAAGGGAACCGCATGCTTGAGAAGGGTCGCAGGATTGATGGCAAGGCCGGCACGACAGCCTTTCTGCCGGATCGACTCCAGGGTTCGGGCGGATTGGTGTCGGGCTTCCAGATGAATGTTGAGGCAGTCCGCCCCGGCCTCAATGAAGTCGTTTGCATAACGATCGGGCTGCTCGATCATCAGATGGACATCCAGCGTGGCTTCCCCCATCAGGCGGCGAAGGGTCCTCACCATGTTGACCCCGAACGAGATATTCGGAACAAAATGGCCGTCCATCACGTCGATATGAACCCACTCCGCCCCGCTCTCTTGGATCCGCTTCGCCTCCCTGTCGATGCATCCCAGGTCAGCCCCCAAAATCGATGGCGCTATCAGGATGGGTCGATTCGTCACTGGGCACTCCTCCTTTCAATGATTTCAATCTCGTAACCATCCGGTGCGTCAAGAAAAGCGAACCGCGTGCCCCCCGCCGTTGATGTCGGGCCATCACTCCATGGGTAACCATGGCCTGCGGCGTGCCGCCCGAACGCATCCAGATCGTCCACCTCAAACGCCACGTGAATGAGATCGGGCGGAACTTGAACCGGTCCGGAGGAGGGGAATTGGCACAACTCCAGCATCTCCCCACCCGCGGGAGATTGCAGGAAGACAAGGGAGCTTCCGCGGGGGGAAACGCTTTGGGAGATTTCGACAAGTCCCAGAACCTTTTGAAAGAATTCGCGGGATCGGGAAAGGTCCTCTACCCGCAATCTGGTATGGAGCCATCGGCCAACGTTCATCAGGGAAACATCATTCCCCCCTTGTCCCGTCCCGTCGAACAGTAATCTCTTTCTTACTCCGTCTCCATCTTCGATCCGCGATCCAAAAGAGCCGAAAGGGCCTCTTGGGGGGTCTTGGTCCCTTTCACGACCTGAAACAACTCTCGGGCGATCGGTGCATCCACGGAGCTTTTCTCTAAAATGGAGTGCAAAGCCTCCGTGGTCGGAACACCCTCGCAAACCCCACGTACGGAGGCCAACGCTTGGTCAAGCGAATCCCCCGCGCCCAGTCTCTCCCCGACACGACGGTTTCTGCTGGCCCGGCTGTACGAGGTGAGAATGAGATCTCCCACACCACTCAAGCCTTGCAACGTTGCCTCCTCCCCTCCGAGCGAAACGGCCACCCGCGTCATCTCCCGCAAACTACGGGTGGTCAAACCAGCCAGACTGTTCTCGCCAAGGCCCAGCCCCGCACACATTCCTGCGGCGAGGGCATAGACATTTTTCAGAGCCCCTCCCCACTCCACGCCGATCAGATCAAGACTCCGATACACGCGAAGCCCCGGGCCATGGAGAGCACTTTGGACGGTGGTGGCCAACCCTTGGTCTCGCGACGCGGCGACCAGAGCCGTGGGGATTTTTTTCATCACCTCCCCGGCCAAGCTCGGGCCGGATACGGCAGCCAAAGGCGATTGAGGAAAAAAGGCGGCCACAATCTCGCTCACCCTCTTTCCGGTCGTGATTTCGATCCCCTTGGAGAGGCTGATCACGGGAATTCCCGGCTTCCGCACACTGAGTTTCATGCAGCACTCCCGAACCGCCTGGGTGGGCAGAGCCACCCATAGAAGGTCGGTTTTTTCCGGAACAACCGAATCCCCCTTTTCCATCCAAGTGACCGCATGACCCCTGTCCTGCAGGACTTGTCCGATCGCCCATCCCCACTCCCCTTTTCCGAGAATCACGTTTTGCATGGCTTAGAACCTTTTTTCTTTTCCCTGGAAGATTCTCTGGATGTTATCGCGATGCCGAAGCCAAACCAGCCCTGCCAGACCAAGACTCGCCCACTGGAGGGCCGCTCTTTGGGGGGAGAGCCATGCCACGAGGATTGGAAAAGCAGTCGCTGCTCCAAGGGAGGCCACTGAAACGGTGCGGCTGAGTTGAAAGATGATCCACCATAGGATACCGACTCCGAGGGCCACCCAGGGACTCAATCCGACCAAAATACCGGCCGAGGTCGCCACCCCCTTTCCACCGCGGAAACCCAGCCACGGAGTAAATACATGCCCTAACACGGCGCAGCCCCCGCTTGCCACGACCCATGGGTCGCTGAGATTCCCCAAATGGCCTGAAAAAAAGACCGGAAGCCATCCCTTCGCAAAATCCAACGCAAAAACCAGGTAGCCCCACTTTTTGCCGAGAACCCGGCTCACGTTGGTTGCACCCGTATTTCCGCTGCCTTGCTTTCGCAAATCCACGTTAAAAAACAAGGCCAGCCAGTGACCAAACGGCAAAGAGCCGAGAAAAAAGGCCAAAAGAAGGTAGGGAACCGGACTTTGCACTCCTTGCGAGTTGGCCCACGGGAAAGAAAAGGGCAAGGAAAACCAGTCTGGATTTTTTCCATTGGGAGAAAATCGTACTTTGGGGTATTCTTCTGGATCATGCCTGAAGTCACGTCCGCGCAGTTGTCGGGTTCCCATTTGGACACCTTTCGCAAGGCGAAGGATGCCATGGCCCGGCAAAATCACGACTACGTGATCCTGTTGATGCCCCCTGTTCTTGAGGCTCATCCGGGACTTCTGGAGGGAAGAAAAATTCTCCGTGCCAGCCAGATTGCCAAGGCGAAGTCGGCATCGAAAATGGACAAGAGCATGGCGGCGGTACGCATTGCACCCGCGGTCATGCAGGCGAAATCAGCTGTCGGCAAATCGCTCGGCTCGGGATTGGCCAAGCTGGAGGAGGCCCTCAACCTGGATCCCTTCAGCCCCCAAGCCAACGCCGCGCTGGGGGAAATTGCGCTGGAAAACGACCTTCCTGGGACGGCGGTTTTCGCATACGAAACGGTTCGGAGCGCCAAACCTCAAGACACCCAGAACCTACACGGCCTGGCGCGCGCGCTGATCGCGGCAAAACAGATGAGCAAGGCGCGGGATGTTTATCAGACCATTTTGGAAATCGCCCCGAACGACGGCGCTGCCCTGAAGGGAATGAAAGATGCGAGCGCCTTGGTGGCCACCCAAAGCGGGGGATGGGAAAAATCGGAGGATTTCCGGGATTCCCTCAAAAACAAGGAGGAAAGTTCAGCCCTTGAGTCCGCCTCGAAAGTCGTCAAGACGGCGGAGGCGATCGCGGAGCAGTTGGCGCGTCTGCACGCCCAGTTTGAGAAGGAGCCCCAGAACGTTGTCCTGGCGAAACAGATTGCGGAGCTGTGCGAGACCCAGGGGTCCCTCGATCATGCCCTGCAATGGTTTCAGTTTTCCCATGAGCTGACCCAAAAGACCGACCCTGTTCTGGAGAAGGCTGTGTTTCGGCTCCAATGTGCCCTTCTGGACCAGGAGTGGGAACAGGCGAAGGCCGCGGGCTCCGACGACTCCGTCTGTGATGAAATTCTGGCCCGCAAAAAATCGGTCATTTTGGAGGGAGCCAAGGATCGGGTGAAGCGGTACCCGAACGACCTGCAGTACCGCTTCGAGTTGGGAGAGGCCCTGATCGATCATGGCAGCTACAAGGAGGCCGTTCCCGAACTGCAACAGGCACTCCGCCAGCCCTCGGTCCGGCATCGTGCGCTCAACCTGCTCGGGGTCTCGTATCAGCGGCGAAAAATGCTGGATCTTGCGGCCAAACAGTATGCCCTTGCTGCATCCGAAATTGTGGCCATGGATAACGTGAAAAAGGACGCGATTTATAATCTGGGGGTGATTCTTGAGGAGATGGGGAAGAAAGCGGAGGCTTTGGAGGAGTTCAAGAAGATATACGAGGTGGACAGCCAGTTTCGGGATATCGCAGAGCGAGTGGAAGCTGCCTATCAACAGACCTAAAAAGGCGAAGGCCGGATGGCTTTTTTGCCACCCGGCCCCCGTTCCTGTGGAATCCGTAAGCCGGATTCTGTGACTCACCAAGTTTCCCTGATGAGTTGGCAGCCATTTCTCTAACCCGCCTCACGGCGGGTTTTGGTCGGGTGTTGCCACCCATCCAATGCGGCTCCAACCCGGGAGTGTCCCGCTTGCGC
>RFMG01000264.1 GCA_009927835.1 Verrucomicrobiota bacterium
GGGGAGATAATCCTCCATCCGGCAGGGGCGTGACAAGGGGTTTTCCTGATCCAGAAGTAGGCTAGGGTCAACCAGTGAACTATTTGCGCTATGGTCTGTGGGGCTTGGCCCTTGCGATGGTCGTCTGGTGGATAAGCGATCGGATGATGGGAACGAAGCAAGAGGAGGGGAGAGAGGGTCGTATACGAAACATTTCGGGCCAAAAAATGGATCGGGTGGTGGTTCCTGAGTCACCCAAGGCGGATCCAGGCAAGAAGGGTAAAGCGAAGGGGAATTTTGACGGGGCGATCGAAACGGGGGCAGGAGAGGAAATTCGCGGGGAAAAGATTCTTCGGTTTAAGGACAGGTCTGCGTACCAGCGGTTCCTCAAGTCGGCACCCCCGGGTGTGGTTTTGGATCAGATGGACGCGTTGCAGGCGGTTCGGGTGAAGGATGGGGAGTGGTTGAAATCGATGGCAAAAACGTCCGAGATGGATGTTGGAAAGAACTACTATGTGGCTGTCCCAGAGGTTCCGGCGGAAGTTCAAACGATGGGAGACGACGTTTATCGTCCCGTGGGATCGAGTGCACTGAAGTTGATGGGGGCGGAGGGTGTTTCATCCAGCTGGGGAAAGGGAGTGGTGTTGGCGCTGCTGGATACGAGCCTGAATCCGACAGGAACAAGCCTTGGAAGTGACGAGGGACACGGAACAGCCATGATGTCCTTGATCGGGGGAGCGGGAGGTGCGGCCCCAGGCGCAAAGATTCTGGGGTTCACGGTTCTGGATGGAAAAGGAACCGGCGACAGCTTTTCCTTGGCGAAGGCCATTTATGCGGCGGTGGATCAGGGCGCAAAGGTGATTAACATGAGTCTGGGATCGTCCGGGGATTGTGGGGTCGTGAAGGAAGCCGTGGCGTATGCCCTTTCCAAGCAGGTGGCTTTGGTGGCTGCGGCGGGGAATGAGGCGGTGAATCGGGTGGCGTATCCAGCGGCGTATGAGGGGGTCCTGGCGGTGGGGTCGGTCGACGGGGATCGGGTCAATCCCGAGCATCTCTATTTTTCGAACCGAGGAAAATCCTTGGATGTGGTGGCTCCTGGATTTGCGGTAGTGGCAGATTGGCCGGGAGGAAAAAAGGTGGAGGTAAGCGGAACATCGGCTTCGACGGCACTGGTGAGTGGAGCCATTGCGGCGGTTCTCTCCCGAGAGCCCTACCTGACAGGAAAGCAGGCGGCCGATTTGGTCGTCCGGTATGCGAATGATGTGGGCAAGGCGGGACCGGATGAGGAAACGGGTGCCGGGATTGTCAATTTGCAGAGGGTATTCGAGAGAAACCAGCGGGGCATTGTGGATTTGGCCACGGCGGGGGTGGTGCTGGATACAAAAAAAGGGAACGTCACCGTGGCGGTGCAAAATCGGGGCACGGAGACGGTGAACTCGCCAGTCATAGAGATCACGGCGGGTGGGGCCACGCGGAAATTTTATCCAGGGTCGTTAGCTCCAGGTCAGTCCATGGAGGAGTCTGTGCAATTTGATCCAGTAAGAGCCAAACAGGAGGGAGGAGTACGGATCGGGGCGAATGTGGAGGCGCCACGGGGAAGTGATCAACGCAGCGCAAACGATATGTGGTCAGGCTGGTTTAAGATTTCAAAGTAGGGAGGGAGATTAGGGATTAAGGGATTAAGGGGTTAGGGGGTTAAGGGATTAAGGGGTTAAGGACGCGACTCCTTCGCTCGGTCTCGGTGAACCTCGCTGAGCTTCGGAGGGCGCCCGCAGCGGGCGGGGAGATAGGGGGTTTCAACCCTGAAACAGGTTTGTAGTAAACAGCTAGCTGTGTAAGCTAGATGTATGAAGGGTCGTGTGTTCATGGGGGCTTTTGAGGCGAAGAACAGGTTATCGGAGTTATTGAATCTGGTGGCGGGGGGACAGGAGGTGGTGATCACGCGCAGGGGGAAGGTGGCGGCGCGCTTGGTGGGGCCTGAAAACGGAGATGAGAGAGCGGGTGAAAACTGGGTGGAGCAGGCGCGGAGGATTCGTGCGAAGACGAAGCAGGACCGAAAGGGGATACGGGAGTTGATTGAACTAGGTCGAAGGTTTTGAAATCCGCGGTTCTCGATGTGTCGGTCACGGCCTGTTGGGTTTTGACGGATGAGAGCGAGTCTAAGGCAGATGATATTTTGAAAAAGGTGGGCGAGGGAAAGCTGGATGTTCGGGTTCCTGAGTTATGGGTGCATGAGATGCTGAATGTGCTTCTGAGTGGGTGGCGGAGGGGCCGGATGAGCGAGGAGTTGATGAGTGAGGCGTGGGCGTTCGTGCAGAGATGGCCCGTGGTACGTTTGACGATACCGTCCGAGAGAATGGGTCGGTGGCGAGAGTTAGCGGTTCGCTTTGGCGTCTCTTCCTATGATGCGGCCTATTTGGAGCTGGCCGAGAGATTGCACTCTCCGCTTTTTACTTTCGACAAGAAACTTGGGCGAGCGGCGAAGGTGCTTGGACTATCGCCTGATTAGGTTGTTGGACTGCTTGGGGTTGCTTCAACGAGGGAGAGGGGGTTGAGGAATTGAATTTGGGATGTTGGATGTTTTATTTTTTGATTCAGAAAAAGATACTCACGTCCCGCATTCGCGGCCCCGACAAGTGTACGGGGTAGAGCCGCAAAGGGGGGTGATTAACCCGGAACTTCCGATTGGAGTGGGGCGTCGCCCAGTTGCATCGGTTCCAGGATGATGTCCTTCACCGTGCCGCCGGCGGGGATCATGGGGAGGACGTGTTCGGTGTAGGGAACCATCACGTCGAGGACGTAGGCGGTTTTTGAGGCGAGAAGGCGTTGAAGAGCCGGCCGGACTTCCTCCGGTTTGGTGATGCGCTCGGCCGGGACGCCGAATCCCTGGCAGATGGGAAGGTAATCGGGGAAGATCTTTTGGGTATCCTTGGGGTCGCCGAGGAAGGTGTGGCCGCGGTTGCTGGAGAAGAAGCGGTCTTCCCACTGCACGACCATTCCGAGGTACTGGTTATTGATGATGATGGCCTTGGCGGGAATGTTTTCGGCCATGGCGGTGGCGAGCTCCTGAACGTTCATGAGGAAGGAGCCGTCGCCGTCGATGTCGATGACCTCGCGGTCGGGGCAGGCCACCTTGGCGCCGACGGCGGCGGGATAGCCGTAGCCCATGGCGCCGAGACCTGCGGAGGTCAGGAAACTGCGGGGATGATGGAAGTCGTAGAATTGGCCCGCCCACATCTGGTGCTGACCGACCCCGGTGGTGATGATGGCTTCGCCCTTGGTCAGGCGGCAGAGCTCCTCGATCACCTGCTGGGGCATGATCCGGCCGGGTACGGGAGAGTAGGAAAAAGGGTATTTCTTTCGCCAGCCCTCGATTTTTTCCCGCCATTTCTGGAAACGTTTGGGCAGGTGGGAGTGGGAGCGCTTGGCGAGAAGCTGGTTGAGGTTCCTCAGCGCAAGCCGGACATCGGCGAGGACGGGAAGATGCACGACTTTGTTTTTGTTGAGTTCGGAGGCGTCGATGTCGATGTGCACGATGGTGGCCTTCTTGGCGAACTCGGAAACCTTGCCGGTGACGCGGTCATCAAAGCGGACGCCGAAGGCCAAGAGAAGGTCGGAATCGTCCACCGCATAGTTGGCATACACCGTGCCGTGCATGCCGAGCCATTTGAGGGACTGGGGATCGTTCTCGGGGAAGCAACCGACGCCCATGAGAGTCGTGGTGACCGGAATGCCGGTGGATCGGGCGAATTTGAGGAGATCGGCCTCGGCCCCGGAGGTGATGATCCCTCCGCCGACGTAGAGGACGGGGCGATCCGCTTTTTCGATCAGGCCCAGGATTTCATGGAGAGCCACTTCGTCCGGGGCGGGTGGGGGGCGGAATCCTGGAATATCCATCGGGGCGGGCCAGGTCACCTGCGCGGTGGCTTTTTGGACGTCTTTGGGAATATCGATGACCACGGGGCCGGGTCGGCCGGTGGTGGCGATGTGGAAGGCTTCTGCGACGATGCGGGGGATGTCGCCCGGATGCATGACGAGGTAGCTGTGTTTTACGATGGGGAGGGTCACACCGAAGACATCGGTCTCCTGGAAGGCGCCCCGGCCGATGGCGGTGGTGGGAACCTGGCCCGTGATGGCAACCATCGGGACGGAGTCCATGTAGGCGTCGGCGATACCGGTGACGAGGTTGGTGGCTC
Organism: Verrucomicrobiota bacterium; assembly: GCA_009927835.1. GTDB lineage: Bacteria > Verrucomicrobiota > Verrucomicrobiia > Methylacidiphilales > Verrucolacustridaceae > Verrucolacustris. The sequence goes on from RFMG01000264.1 coordinate 4,176, forward strand.
CGGGTCCCGAGGTAGCCATGACCACGCCGACTTTGCCGGTCGCGCGGGCGTATCCTTCCGCCATGAAGGCCCCGCCCTGTTCGTGGCGGGGTAGGATGGTGCGGATCTTTTTGGAGCGTGTGAGGGATTGGTGGAGCATCATGCTGGCACCGCCCGGGTAGGCGAAGATGGTGTCGACGCCGGCGTGCTCGAGAGCTTGAACCAGAAGGTCACAGCCCATCGTGGGCGGTTGAAGTCGCTTTTTAGCCGACTTGTTTTTTTCGGCTGAAGGCTTCGATTTCGCGATGGGTTTGGCTTTGCTCACAGAGCAGTACTAAAGCACAGGAGAGGCCCGAATTTCGAGGTAAATCGAAAAAAAGGGGGCAGAGCCCGATCTTGTTTAATTTTCTAAGTACATACTTATGAAATACTTAAATATGTCTAAGAAGAAAATAGTCTGGGTGGATCGAGGGAAAAGAAACGAGCTAGATATGTCGGGAATCGGCGTGGTCTTTGACTGCGTACCCTGAATCTTGGCACTTGTGGTTTGCCATGCACTTTTTTACGCGGCCGTCGTAGATGCCAGGGCGGATTTAAGCGCCAATCATAGAAATGTCTTCAAACTAGAATCAGCTACAGTGGTTTTACAAACCGGGGACATAGCCCTTGCCGAAAGTGGCGGTGGACTTGGCGCGGAAATCGGAAATGAGCGACATCAGCGAAGTT
>RFMG01000036.1 GCA_009927835.1 Verrucomicrobiota bacterium
TTGACAGAAGATCAGAACAGCGACGGACGGATCGATCCGCTCACAGAAACGACCAAAGCCAAGGTATCGTTTATCTCGACCCCAGAGCTGGCTGGGACCTTGGGGGTGTATTCGAGCGATGTCAAAAGGATCAGTGGCAACGACGTCTATGAGGTGGTATTTGTAACGATGCCTGGAACGAGGATTCAGGTGCAACGGACGACCACACTTAGCCCACCCAACTGGGTCAATGTTGGGACTCCTCTCACGGCCGACTCGAACGGTTATGTCGTCTATCAAGAGCCACTATCAGGTTCGGGAAGCGGCTTCTTCCGTGCTTACCGGGCTCCCTAACCAACATTTTACGAGCTATCAATAGCTTGTTTTTCTGATTCTTATTTTTAAAAAAGGAACACCATAAGTATTTTATAAGTAATTATATATGAATAGTTAATAACTCTTTTTTCAGTTGTCCTAGGGGCTCGCGTCTCTACCTTCAATGGATGGCAGCCAAGGAAAAAAACGTCGTAACAGGAACATACGACGCCTCGAAGATCGATAAGCTGGAGGGTTTGGATGCGGTGCGGAAGCGCCCAGGGATGTATATCGGGGATCCGGATGAGCGCGGATTGCACCACTGTGTTTTCGAAGTTCTGGACAACTCGGTCGACGAGCATTTGGCGGGTCACTGCGAGCATATTGAGGTCACCATCCACGTCGACGGGTCGATCAGCATCTCCGACGACGGCCGCGGAATTCCCGTCGACATGCATCCGAAGTTCAAGATGCCTGCGGTGGAGCTGGTTCTCACCAACCTGCATGCGGGAGGAAAGTTCGACCAGGGGGCCTACAAGTACTCGGGCGGATTGCACGGGGTGGGTGCGAAGTGCGTCAATGCGCTTTCCGAATGGTTTGAGGTCGAGATCTCCAGGGATGGAAAGCTCTATCACATGGAGTTTGCCCAGGGGAAGACCACTTCGAAGCTCAGCGTCACCGGGAAATCGAAGAAGACGGGCACGAAGATCACCTTCAAGCCCGATCCGATCATTTTTACCGATACCACCAAATTCAAGTTCGACCTCCTGGCGAAGCGGATGCGGGAGTTGGCGTTCCTGAATCCCGGCTTGTCGATCACGCTGACCGACGAAGGCAAGAGCGGCAAAACGGAGACTTTCCTCTACAAGGACGGCATCGAGGAGTTTGTGAAGCAGATGGTGAAGGCAAAAGCCCCAATTCATCCCAAGCCGATCGTGCTGGAAAAGAAAAAGGACGAGGTTTTCGTGGACTGTGTGATCCAGTACCACGATGGGTACGACGAGACTCTGCTTCCTTTTGCCAACTCCATTCCCAATCCTGACGGCGGCACGCATGTGTCTGGATTTCGTTCCGCTTTGACGCGGGCGATCAATCAGTACGCGTCGGGAAAGAGTCTCGCCAAGGAGAAAGATCCCAAGATCACGGGGGAGGATGTGCGGGAGGGGCTGATCTGTGTTTTGAGCATCAAGTTGCCGAACCCCCGCTTCAACGCGCAGACGAAGGTGAAGTTGGTCAATGCGGAGATTGAAGGGATCGTTGGAAGTTGTGTTTATGAGGGGCTCCTGGCCTTCCTGGAGGAGACGCCAGGGGTTGGGAAAAAGATTTTCGAGAAGGCTCTCACCGCGGCGCGGGCCAGGGAGGCCGCACGTAAGGCCAAGGAAACAATCCGCAAGGGGGCGTTCAGCGGGGGTGGATTGCCCGGCAAGTTGGCGGACTGCTCGGAGCGGGATCCTTCGCAGTGTGAGCTCTATATTGTCGAGGGGGATTCGGCCGGTGGCTCCGCCAAGCAGGGGCGGGACCGCAGGACCCAGGCGATCCTCCCGATTCGTGGAAAATTGATCAATGTGGAGAAGGCTTCGATCGATCGTGTGCTCAACAACAATGAGATCCGGACGATCATCACGGCCGTGGGAACGGGGATTGGCACGTCGGGAGACAAGGACAAGGAGTCGGAGGGGAGTGGTGGTTTTGACCTGAGCCGTTTGCGATACCACAAAATCATCCTGATGACCGATGCGGACGTGGACGGATCCCACATCCGCACGCTTCTCCTAACGTTCTTTTTCCGAAAAATGCCTGAGTTGGTGGCTTTGGGGCATATTTACGTGGCCCAACCGCCCTTATTCCTGATCAAGCGGAAGAAACGGGAAGAGTATGTGGATGACAACGAGACGTTGGACAAGATTCTGATCGAGCTTGGGACGGAGGAGGTTTCCCTGGTTCGTCTATCGGACAAGAAGGCTTACAACAAAACGCAGCTGATGGATGTGTTGGTCTCTTTGCAGGAGTTGGAAAAGCTGTCCCGTGCGGTGACCCGCAGGGGGGCCAAGTTTGAGGATTATCTGGAGGCCCGAAATACGAAGACGGGTGACCTGCCCAAATATATTGCCAAGGTCAGGAAGCAGACGGAAGAGACGTTCGAGTTTTTGATGGATGACAAGGAGGTGGCGAAGTTCCGGGACAAGATGGGGATCGAGGATGAGGGAGACGAGGAGGAGAAAGAGGAGAAGGCAAGCAAGGGGAAGGATTCGAAGGAAAAGGAGGATTAAGGGCAAGGAGGAGGATAAGAGCGGTCCCAAAGCGCGGATTTACGAGATCTATGAAGCGAGCAGCATCGCCAAGGTCCTGCAGGGTTTGGGGAAAAAGGGAATGGAGATGGACCACTACTCGGCCCAGGACAAACCGCTTTTTGAGCTGATCGAGGGGGATGGCGACAAACCGACAAAAACCCCGATCTTCTCGATCGCGGAAATCCTTACCGGTGTGAAAAACGTCGGGAAACGAGGGGTACAGATCACCCGGTTCAAGGGGTTGGGCGAGATGGATGCAAAGGAGCTTTTCACCACCACGATGGATCCCGAGAAGAGGCAACTATTGAAGGTGGACCTGGTGGATGCGGCCAAGGCGGACGAGATCTTTACGACTTTGATGGGAGACGAGGTGGAGCCGCGACGGGTCTTTATTGAGGAAAATGCCCTGAACGTCCGAAACCTAGACATCTAAGGGGCGAGGCTACCGATCATGGCAATTTCCAAGGAAAAGATTCTTCCGATCAATGTTGCGGATGAGATGCAGAAGTCGTTTCTCGACTACTCGATGTCGGTCATCATCTCCCGTGCCTTGCCGGATGCGCGGGACGGTCTGAAGCCCTCGCAACGGCGGATTCTGTACGCCATGGACGGGCTGGGGGTCCAGCCGAACCGGAAGCCGGTGAAGTGCGCAAAAATCGTGGGCGAGACGATGGGTAATTTTCATCCTCACGGGGATATGGCGATCTATCCGACCCTGGTGGGGATGGGGCAGTGGTGGGGGACCCGTCATCTGCTGATCGAGGGACGAGGAAATTTCGGGTCGATCGACGGGGATCCGCCTGCCTCGATGAGGTATACGGAGGCGAGACTCCACCACCTCGGGGCGGCTCTGATGAACGACATGGACCGGGAGACGGTTGATTTTGTCCCAACCTATGATGAGCGGCTGACCGAGCCGGTTGTGTTGCCCGCGGCATTTCCCAACCTGATTGTGAACGGGGGGACGGGTATTGCGGTCGGAATGGCGACCAATATTCCGCCCACAACCTGGGCGAGACGATTGATGCGATTGTTGCGTTGATTGAGGACCCAAAGCTCACCGCCGAGCAGATCCTGAAGATCATGCCTGGGCCAGACTTCCCAACCGGTGCTTTGATTTGCGGCAAGGAGTCGATTGCTTCGTACTACAAAACGGGGCGTGGCTCCCTGAAGCTACGGGGGAAGGTTTCCGTGGAGGATGGTCGTTCCGGAAAGCAGCAACTGGTGATCACCGAGGTTCCCTACAACGTAAATCCTGAGGAGCTGATCAAGCGGGTGGCGGAGCTGGTGGAGGAGAAGAAAATTGACGGCATCAGCGACGCGAGAAACGAGTCGGACGAGTCGATCCGCATTGTTTTGGAGCTGAAGAGGGATGCGAT
>RFMG01000179.1 GCA_009927835.1 Verrucomicrobiota bacterium
AGGCAGGCAACCAACATCCCGATGACAATTCCAACGAGAGAGGGATAGGGGGTGTGCCAGTCGATGGTCCATCCGAAGAATGCGCGGTTGATGACCTGCATCAAGATGAGGGCAACGGCAAAACCGGTGACAAGGCCGAGGAGAATCCCGGTGGTTCCGAGGTAGGCGGACTCGGTCATGATTGTCCGGAGAATCTGCCCGCGGAGGCACCCGTGGCGCGGAGGATTCCGATCTCGCGGGTGCGTTCGATTCCGAGGGCGGTGAGGGAGAGGGTGACGCCGAGGGCGGCGACGGCGATCGCAAGGGTGCGGAGGAGGGCGGTGACAGCAAAGGAGCGGTCGAAAATACGAAGGGCCTCGTCCCGAAGTCCGGCTTGGGAGTAGACAAGAAATTCGCCCCGGGGGCGAAGCTGTTCGCGCAGGGAGTCCCCGACGGTTTGGGGAGAGATGCCGGGTTCGAGATGAATGGCGAGGCTGGTCAGAGCCTGGTCCTGGGTCAGCCGGCGGTAGGTGGAGCGGTCGAGAAGTAGGAGACCGGATTCGGAAGTGTAGTCCCGAAAGATGGCGGCGACTTGGAGGGGATGAGTTCCTGTGGGAGTGGGGAGGGAGACGGTATCGCCGACTTTGAGTCGGCGACGGCGGGCGAAGTTTTCCGAGATGAGGGCGCAGTCGCCCTTTTGGCAAAGTTCATAGGGATCGCCCGATAGGGTGGAGAGAAAGGTCAGAGGATTGTAGACGCGGAGGATTTCGAGTCGGCAGGCGGCGAGTTTGGCGGGGGTACCATCCAGAAAGAGGCGAATTTCGCGGTAGGTACCGACGGCGCGGACTCCTGGGGTGGCGAGGGCGAGGGTTTCGGCCTGGGGATCGAGGGGTTCGAGAGCTCCCGCGATCAGGTTGGTGGAGGGGGCGATAAAGAGGTCGGCTTTGATGCTTTCGCCGATCCACTGGTCGACGGTGGCACGGAAGCTGTGGACCATGATGGTGACGCCGATGGCCATGGCGACGGCAACGGAGAGGGCGGCAGCGGCGAGGCCGTGGCGATGGAGACCACGGGAGAAGGAAGAGCGGGCCAGAATCGTGAAAGAGAGAGGCAGGGATGGAATCAGAGTGAGAAGCCGAGCCAGGGCGGGGGCGAGGAAAGCGGTGGCCAGAAGAGTGCTGAGTGCGGCCAGAAAGCCGGTGCGCGGAATACGGGCATACAGTGCGGTGGCCGAGAAGAGCAGGGTAAGCAGAAAACAGAGAAGTGAGGCCCTGAGGAGGTGGGATGGCGGAGAGGCAGCCCGATCCGCGGAGTTCCCCGGGAGGAGAGCATCGACGGGAGATACGAGGGAGGCTTGGCGGGCGGGCCACCATGCGGCAAATCCCGCAGCGAGGAGTCCGGCGAGGCCGGCGGCGAGGAGGCTCCAAGGGTTCACCACGATTTCCCGCATGGATAGAAGAACATAGTGGGAGGTGACGGTGGAGGCGACCGATTGAAGCAGAGCGCGGGCCACCTGAAGACCCAGAACAATCCCCAAAGCGGAGCCCAGGAGACCGAGAAGCACGGACTCTGCGACGAGAAGGAAAACGACGGAGTTTCGGGTCAGGCCAAGGGCGCGAAGGAGGCCGATCTCGGATCGGCGGCGAACCACGTTGGCGGCGACGGTATTGGTCACGAGGAACATGCCGACGACGAGGGCGATGAGGGAGAGGGCTGTGAGGTTGAGTTGAAAGGCGCCGAGCATTTTTTCGACCTCCTGGCCTCGGCGCTCGGGGGAGCCGGCCCGGGCGTGGGCGGGCAGGTGGGGTGTGAGGCGTTCGAGAAGGGAGGAGCGGGCGGTGGCAATTTTTCCCGATGCATCGGGGCGGAGGAGGGCTTCGATGCGGTCGACTTGGCCGGAGAGTCCGAAGGCGGATTGAACGGTGGCGATATCCGCGATGGCGAGGTGATCATCCGCCCCGAGGAGGTCGGGGGAAGGTTCAAGAAGGAAGCGGACCTGGAGATTGGCTTGATGGCCTGCGGAGACCGCGCGGATGGAGTCCCCCGGCTGAACATGGAGTCGGTTGGCGAGGGAGCGGGTGAGGGCGATGGTGTTGGGCTCGGAAACGAAGGCGATGGCATCGGTGGGGGAGCGGAGGGCGTCTTCGAGGCGGTAGGTGACGAGTTCGCTGTTTGAGAAGGGGTCGACGCCGATGAGATGAAGGAACTCCCCTGGATGATTCGGGAGGGAGGCGACCAGGGAGAGAGTGGGGGTGACCTCGCGGATGGCGGGGTCGTTCCGAAGGAGAGGGATGAGTTTTTCGGGAAGGCGGAAGCCTTGGCCCTCGATGGTGAAGTCGGGTCGGCCAGCCACGAGATCGAGGGAGGCGCGGAATGAGCGGAGGGCGGTTTCGTTGACGGTTTGAATCGCAACGATGGCGGCGACCCCGACGGCGAGGGCGAGGAGGTTGAGGAGAGAGAGAGTTTTGTGGCGGAAAAAATCGCGGCCCCCGTGGGAAAGAAAGACGCGGAGGGTGGAAAACCAGTTCAAGATCAGGCTTGGATGCGGCCGTCGACGAGGGGGATGCGTCGGTCGGCCCGGGCCGCAATTTCCTCGCTGTGGGTGACGAGCACGACGGTTGTTTTTTCGCGGCGGGCAAGTTGGGTGATCAGATCGATGACCATCGCGCTGGAGGCGGAGTCGAGGTTGCCGGTGGGTTCATCGGCGAGGAGGATGGAGGGTTGGTGGATGAGGGCACGGGCGAGTGCGGCGCGTTGGAGCTGGCCTCCTGAGAGTTGATGAGGCCGGTGATGGGAGCGGTCGCTGAGCCCGAC
>RFMG01000239.1 GCA_009927835.1 Verrucomicrobiota bacterium
GGGGTTCAGAGTGGTGTTATTATCGCTGTTCGAACCGTTCACTACGCCCAACTTGGCATCGATGTAGTCGTCAAATTTGTAGGACGACAGCACACCAGTGTAGTAAAGAGGCATCTGGTTGAAGAGGATGCCGTAGGTGGTGTTCATGTTGGCAGGACGCTCGATCACTTCGTAACCGAGGATCGAAACGAACTTACCCACTTTAAAGTCCCAACCGTTACCCACCGGGGCACGGATTGAAACGTAAGCCTGTTCCAAGAACAGGCTGTTCGAGTTACTGTCCGTATTGCTTGGGCCGCCAGTTCCAACTTGTGCCCCCTCAAAACTGGAGTTTGAGTTTGGATATGCACGATCAGCAAGGTAGTTAGCATCTTCACCAATCATCACGTCCGCACGAAACCCCGCCTGAGCTTTGTTTTCCGAGCTTAACGCTTTTTCTAGGGCGATCTTCACAGCATAAAGCTGGAAATCCCCGCGTTGGGCGGTGTCGGAGCCGACTCGGGAATCGACTGTTGAATATTTTCCCGATCCAGTGAAGTTGTAGCTGTAACCAGCATCAACGTATCCGCTGAGCTTGATGCCCTTCTGGGCGGTCTCAACGAAGTTATTTTGAACCATCTTTTTCGTATCCTGGGCGGAAGCTTCCGGGGCGCTGTCCGCGAGGGACAAGCTGGCCACGGCCGCGAGCACGCCAAGAATCCGTGTGATATTCTTGATCATTTTTTTCTCCTTGGTGTTTGTTTTCCCACTGAACCAACCAAGGGTTACTCGCCCCGAGCCAGCCAATGGGGCAAAAATCAAACCAAAGTTACTAACAAGATGCAAACATTTTTTATATAAAATGTTTTTATGTATAAAAAACTTTTAAAACATTGATTATCAATGATTTGTATTTAGATTTTTATCTTTTCTAGGCTTGTACAGGGCAAATCAATTGTGCCCCATGAAAAACAGTAACTACCTCCCAAACCGACGAGCCCTCTCCTTCCGACGTGCCTCCACATGCCGTTTCCGGTCCACCATCTTCGTTTTCCGTTTCCGCAATTCGTTGGTCAACTTCTCCTCCGCCTTGTCGATGGCCGCATAAAGATCCTCCTCCCCCGCCTCGGCAAAAATATCCGGACCGGGAACCGCCAGATGAACTTTCACCCGATACTGCTTTTTGGGCGGGGCGCTGTGATCGTGCCAAAGAACGACATGCGCCCCCATGATCCGGGATTCAAAGTGATCGAGATGGGAAAGCTTGTTCTGGACGTACATGTCGATCCCGTCGGTCAAGGGAAGATGACGGGGGGTAATGTGAATGTTCATCAAAACACACTATTGCCCTTTTCCCCCCGTGTCGATGACAGCGCGTGCGAAGAACTTTGTAAAAACCGTTGGCGACGAACCGTTCCCCGCTCATTCTCCACTCCATGCTGCGAGTTGGTTTTGGATATGATGTTCACCCCCTTGTTCCCGGCCGCCCTCTTGTCCTGGGCGGTGTCACCATCCCTCACGAGCGGGGCCTCGAAGGTCACTCGGATGCCGATGTTCTTCTTCATGCCCTGACGGATGCCGTTCTCGGAGCCCTCGGTGCGGGCGATATCGGAGCCCACTTTCCGAACACCGATCCCAAATGGAAGAATGTCGCCAGCACCCTCTTCCTGGCTGAGGCAGCCCGCCTGGCGAAAGAAAAGAGGGCCACCATCCTGAACGTCGACGCCACCCTTCTCGCCGAAGCCCCCAAGCTTCTCCCCCACTTTCCCGCCATGTGTAAAAAGATCGCTGCCGCCCTCGGCCTGCCCGTCGACCGAGTCAACATGAAGGCCACCACGAACGAGAAGCTCGGTTTCATTGGTCGGGGCGATGGCATCGCCGCACTCGCCGTGGCGGCCCTCGACATCCCCGAATGACCTCTCCAGGTCGTTTCCTCACCTTTGAGGGATGCGAAGGGTGCGGCAAAAGCACACAGATCGCCTCCACCCTCACCTGGCTTCGCAGCGCAAAGCTCAACGTTCACGAGGTGCGCGAACCCGGCGGAACCCCTCTGGGCGAAACGATCCGACAACTGCTGAAGCACGACCCCACCGGCCATTCGATGAGGCCGGAGACCGAACTCCTTCTCTTTGCCGCCAGCCGGGCCGAACTTGTCCGTCAAGTCATCCTCCCTGCCCTGACCCGTGGGGAGTGGGTCATCGCCGACCGTTTTCACGACTCGACCACCGTTTTCCAAGGCAATGCCCGGGGACTCCCGATGGAGGAGGTGAATTTCATCAACCGTTTTGCCATTTGCCGCCGCGAACCGGATCTCACCCTTGTCCTCGATCTCGATCCCGCCGAGGCGCGAGCCCGGGCCCTCCGGCGACCCCGACCCGTCGGCCAAAAGGACCGTCTCGAGGATCTTGACCTACCCTTTTATCAAAAAGTGTCCGACGGCTACCGCACCCTGGCTCGGCAGGAACCCAAACGGGTCAAGCTGATCGACGCCTCCGGTTCCCGAGAAGAGACTTTTTCCCGCATCCAAAAGGAGCTGTGCCATGCCTTTCCCACCCTCCCGCGTTGAGGAACTGTTTCAAGTCGCCGCCAAGGAGGGCCGTTTGGCCCATGCTCATCTCCTGACGGGAGCTCCCCCCGCCGAACTGGAGTCCCTCGGCCGCGGCTTGGCCGCCAACCTTCTGGATGCCGATCTGGAGGGACACCCGGACTTTTTCATTCTTCAGCCGGAATCGAAATCCCGACGGGTCTCGATTGCACAGGTCCGCCAGCTGGAACACTCCCTCTCCCGCAAACCTCACCGCGCCCCCCTGAAAGTCGCCCTGATCCTCGAGGCGGAACGGATGTGTCTCCCTCCGGCCGAGTCGGCAAACGCTTTCCTCAAAACCCTGGAGGAGCCGCCCGACCACTCCCTTCTCATCCTTACCTCCGACCGACCCGAACAGCTTCTCCCGACCGTCCGCTCCCGTTGCCTGACCTTCCCGATTCTTCCCGACCAAAACCCCAGCCCGATCCACGGCATCGACGACCTTACCCGGCAATGGGCCCAATCCTCCGAACCTACGGCCCTCGCTGCCTACCGCCGTGCCTCCCTCCTTCAATCCTTTCTTCTCTCCACCCGGGATCGCCTGAGCACCCAAATCAGTTCCGAAGAGGAAGACGAGGGCGAAGAAAATGAATCGGCTCAATCGGCCAACTTGGCCGGACAACTGGTCCGCATCCGGGAAGATATCATCACCCACCTGATCCGCTCCGCCTGGACACGCGCGGAGTCGAACCTCCGACCCGAAGTCGTCCAGGAGGTGGATGCCCTGGAAAAACTCCGTTTCGCCCTCGCCCGGAATATAGATCAAACTCTGGCTATCGAAGTATGTTGCCTCCGTATCGCTGGCCTGACCTAGGTTAAGCATTTTATCCATCCGCAAAATTTATCGGTTTTTATACTAATCTATAGCCATATTTTATCTTACTTTAATGATAAAGTATTTTTCTTTTGATCTCGAGCCGAATCGCAAAGTAATATTGTCCCCCTATGGATATTAAAGAGATCAAAGCGGTCATCGATTTGATGAGGAAAAACAGCCTCACCGAGTTCGAGTACGAAAAAGACGGTGCGAAGATCAGGATTCAGCGGGGCTCCGATGGCAAACCCCAGGTCTTCACCACCACCCCCGTTCTGGCCTCTGCCCCCACCCTCGTGCCCGTTCCCGCAGCTCTCCCAACCGCCCCTGCCGCCACCCCGCCCCCCACCCCCGTGCCCGAAACCCTCCCCTCCATCAACTCCCCCATGGTGGGCACCTTTTACGCCTCCCCGGCCCCCGACGCGCCGCCCTACGTGTCGGTCGGGACGGCTGTCACCCCCGAAAGCGTGGTCTGTATCATCGAAGCCATGAAGGTGATGAACGAGATCAAGGCGGAAATGTCCGGAACCATCACCGAGATTCTGGTGGAGAGCGGAAAGCCGGTTGAGTTTGGAAAGCCCCTCTTCCGCATCCGCCCTGCCTAACCCCCTCGGGAGCCTCCCTCCCGAACCCCCTCCCGAACATGTTCGAAAAAATCCTCATCGCCAATCGTGGTGAAATCGCCCTCCGCGTCATCCGCGCCTGCAAAGACATGGGCATTCGCTCCCTCGCCGTGTACTCCGAGCCGGACCACGACTCCCTCCACGTCCAGGCCGCCGACGAGGCGATCTGCATCGGACCCGGCCCCAGCGCCCAAAGTTACCTGAAAATCGACCGGATCATCTCCGCCGCCGAGGTTGGGGACGTCGACGCCATTCACCCCGGCTACGGATTCCTGTCGGAAAACGCCCACTTCGCCGAGGTTTGCCAATCCTGCAATATCCGTTTCATCGGTCCCTCCCCCGATTCAATCCGCCGCATGGGGGACAAGTCGTTGGCCCGGGAAAACGCCCGCAAAGCGGGAGTCCCCATCCCACCGGGAAGCGATGGCCCCGTCACCTCCGAGCAGGAGGCCATCAAAGCGGCCAAAAAGATCGGATATCCCGTCATGATCAAGGCGGTCGCCGGCGGCGGCGGCAAGGGAATGCGTCCCGCCCACAATGACGTCAGCCTCGTCAAAGGCTTCCTCGCCGCCCGGATGGAGGCGGAAAAAGCCTTTGGAAATCCCGATGTCTATCTGGAAAAATATATCGAGGAACCCCACCACATCGAGTTCCAGATCCTGGGAGACAAGCGCGGCAAAATAATCCACGTCGGGGAACGCGACTGCTCCATCCAAAGACGCCACCAGAAGCTCCTCGAGGAGTCCCCCTCACCCCTGATCGACAACGACCTCCGCAAACGCATGGGCAAAGCCGCCATCAAGCTGGCGGAGGCCGTTCATTACGAAAACGCGGGCACGATGGAGTTTCTCGTGGACAACGCAGGCCACTTCTACTTCCTCGAAATGAACACCCGCATCCAGGTCGAACACCCCGTCACCGAGGAGGTCTATGGGATCGACCTGGTAAAAGAGCAGATCAAAATCGCCGCCGGGGAACGGCTCGGCGCCGAGTTCGACAACCTCCGCCCCCTTCGCCATGCGATCGAATTCCGCATCAACGCCGAGGACCCCGCCAACGACTTCCGGCCCTCGCCAGGGACGATCCAGCTGTACTACCCCCCGGGCGGCATCGGCGTGCGCATGGATTCCCACATCTACGGCGGCTACTCCATACCCCCGTTCTACGACTCCATGATCGGAAAACTCATCGCCGTGGGGCACGACCGCGCCACCGCCGTCGCCCGCCTGCAACGCGCCCTGGATGAGACCATCATCCGCGGGGTGAAAACAACCATCCCCATGGGCCAACGGATCGTCCGCGATCAGGATTTCCGACGCGGCAAATACTCGACCCACTTTCTCGACCGATTTTTCGAACGCAAAGTCGAAACCCCCTCCTGATCCATGGCTCCGGCTCTGGATCCTGCCCGCGCCCGCTCCGCACTTCTCCAAGCCCGCCTCTACGCCATCCTCGACGCCTCCTACGCCGCACCTTCCCAATGGCCGACCCTCGCGACCCAACTCGCGGAGGGCGGTGTGGGAATCTTTCAGCTTCGCGGAAAAAAACTCACGAAAGATGAAATTTTAACCTCCGCAAAAGTTCTGGCCGCGCTGCTGGCCCGACGCGGCCTCCCCCTCATTCTGAACGATCATCCCGATCTGGTCGTGCCGTCAGGTGCCGCCGGTTGTCACCTCGGCCAGGATGACCTCGGCATTCCGGAAGCCCGCCGTCTCCTCGGCTCCGCCACACTCCTCGGCCTCTCCTCCCACTCCCCCTGCCAGGCCGTAGCCGGGCAAGCACTCGGTGCCGACTACCTCGGATTCGGCCCCTTGTACGCCACCGGGACCAAACCCGACTATAAACCCATCGGTCCCTCCAAAATCCGCGAAATCGCGGGCAAGGTCACCATTCCCTTTTTTTGTATCGGTGGGCTGAACCCCGAGCGCGTCTCCGAGGCGGCGTCGTTGGGGGCAGACCGGGTCTGCCTCGTCAGCCATCTCCTCCTTGCCCCGGATCCGACAAAAGCCGCCCGCGAAATTCTTTCCCGGCTTGGCAGGAACCCCCCGTTCAAGGATGCTGAAGAGTCATGAGCGTTCTTGTCGTTGGATCGGTCGGTATCGACCGGATTGAAACCACACAGGAGGACCGCTCCGATCTCCTGGGAGGCTCCGGCTCTTTTGCAGGATTGGCCGCCAGCTTCCATGCTCCCGTCAGCCTGATCGGCATCGTGGGTGACGACTTCCCCGCCCATCACCGCGCCGTCTGGGAAAAACGGAAAATCGATCTTTCCGGGCTCCAGATCGCCAAGGGAAAAACCTTTCGGTGGCATGGGCGGTACGAGGAGAACATGAACAACCGCCACACCCTCGCCACCGAGCTGAACGTTTTTGCCGATTTCAAACCCCGGCTCTCCGCCGCGCACACAAGCCTGCCCTTCGTCCTTCTCGGCAACATCGCCCCCGACCTGCAACACCTGGTTCTGGACCAGATGACAAAGCCGAAATTCACCGTGGCCGACACGATGAACTTGTGGATCGATATCGCCAGGCCCCGCCTTCTCGAGCTCCTGCCCCGGATCGACATGCTGATCCTGAACGACTCGGAGGCCTCCCTTCTCTCTGGCGAATCGAACCTGCTCCGCGCCTCCCGCTGGCTCCGAGAACGGGGCCCCCGCTATGTCGCGATCAAAAAAGGGGAGCACGGCTGTTTTCTCTCGGGAAAAGAGGGTGCCTTTGCCGCGCCTGCCTTTCCCCTGGAGAAAGTCCTGGATCCCACCGGCGCGGGAGACACCTTCGCCGGCGGCTTGACGGGGTACCTGGCCGGCCAAAAGGAGATCCATTTCTCGACGTTGGCCCACGGAGTTCTCGAGGGCACCCTCCTCGCCTCCTTCGCCGTGGAGGATTTCAGCCTCAACCGCCTCGCCTCCCTCTCCCCGAAGGATCTCGAAACCCGCCGAAAAGAACTTTCCCGCCTGATCAGTCCCCAGCCCTGATTTCGTGCTACGCTTCGGGTGATGGAAGCCAACGAGGAGATCGCTCTTGTTCTGCTGCTCCTGATCACCATCGGTTCCGTCGCCATCACCCTCGCCCTGTCCGTTCTGCATCCCCGCTATCGGGAACTGCGTCCTCGCCTGGCTCTCTCGGCCAAAATGTTTGGGATTCCCCTTGCCGCGTACGGCCTTCTTCGCTGGCTGACCTCCCTTCCCCTCGCCCGTTTCGATTTTTTTCTCCTCGCCCTTCTTCTGATCTACGCGGTGGAGTTTCTCTTCTTTTTCACCGTCATGCGCCATCCGCCCCGTCGTTCCCGTTGAGCCCATCCCCAAGATTGGAAAGGGAGGTGACGGATTGAAGAAAACCGATCCCCGGACTTGCCCCCATCCATATTCTGAACCATACTAGCACCTTGTCCTCCTCCATTTCCCACGCTCAGGCGACAACTCCCCTCACCAAACTCATCCTCTTGGCTCTGGTTTGGCTGCCGATTTTCGGGATCATTTCCGCAATCGTCCTTCTGTGGAACTCGTACGTCACCTGGGTTGACCTCGCCCTCCTCCTCACCTTCTTCACCCTTTGCGGCTACGGAATCACCCTGGGCTACCACCGGATGCTCACCCACAAGAGCTTTCAGGCCCACCCTTGGCTGAAAACCTTCCTTTTGATCTGCGGCTCGATGGCCATGCAGGGGCCCGCCCTGCACTGGGCCGCCACCCATACCCAGCACCATGCCAATTCGGACGAGGAGGAGGATCCCCATAGCCCCCTGAAAAGCCTCTGGCACGCCCACGCAGGTTGGATTCTCGACAACTTCCAGCCCGACATCCAACGCTATGCCCCCGCGCTCCTCAAAGACCCCATCATCGTCGCGATCAACAACACGTGGTGGCTCTGGGTATTTGCCGGTTTACTCATCCCGGCCGCCATTGGCGGGTTGACCGCGGGCTTCTTCGGGCAGTCGATGCTCCTGGGCGCGTTCGGGGGTCTGGTCTGGGGCGGATTTGTCCGCCTCTTTTTGAACCAGCACATCACCTGGTCGGTGAATTCGATCTGTCACACCTTTGGTAAACGCTCCTTTGAAACCACCGATGCCAGCCGGAACAACTGGCTGTTCGGTCTGCTTGCCATGGGCGAGGGCTGGCACAACAACCACCACGCCTTTCCGCGCTCCGCCCGCCACGGCATGCACTGGACCCAGCCCGACTCCTCCGCCTGGTTGATCTGGATTTTTGAAAAACTGGGGCTCGTAAGGGACGTCGTTCTGATCTCCCCCCAAAGAATCAAGGCACGGATGGCCTCCCAACCCGATCCCGAACCCGAATCCCTCATCCTGCCCATCCCCGCCGAACAGCGGGATTAA
>RFMG01000154.1 GCA_009927835.1 Verrucomicrobiota bacterium
ACCACCTAAAACCGCCAAATCATAGGTCGCCATACATCCCCCTTACATCAAAAGGACACCGGGACTTTCCAAAACCTCCACCAACGCCTTCAGAAACTCACCCGCCATCAGGCCATCCACCACCCGGTGATCGGCCGAAACGGTCAGACTCATTCTCTCCCCTGGCACAATCGCCCCGTTCGCCGCCAAGACCGGCTTTTTCACCGTTGCCCCCACCGCCAAAATCGCCGCCTGGGGAGGATTCAAAATTGCTGAAAATCTCTCCACTCCAATCATACCAAGATTGCTCACGGTGAAGGTCCCGCCCGTGTACTCCTCAGGCTGCAACTTTCCGGCCTTCGCCTTCGCTCCGAGATCCTTGGCCTCCCGTGCAATCGTCCGGAAATCCTTCGCATGCGCATTTCGGATCACCGGCGTGATCAATCCGTCGGGCAACGCCACCGCAAAGGCCAGATGCACCGCCCCATGCTGCCGGATGGACGACCCTTCCCACGAGCAGTTCACCCCAGGAACTCTTCGAAGCGCCTCCACTGCCGCCTTCAGAACAAAATCATTCACGCTCAGCTTCAGCTTTTCTCCCGCCATTTCCAGCGCGGCATTGGCCGAAGCCCTCAATTTGGCTAGCGGGGCCGCATCCACTTCACGTTCGACGTAAAAATGGGGAGCCGTGGTCTTGCTCTCGACCAAACGACGGGCGATTGCCGCCCGCATCTGCGAAACCGGACGGACCCCGTCCTGCGCGATCGGCTTTCCGCCAAAAATTCCTACGGAAACACGCCCCGCACCACTGCCGGCCCCTTCCACGTCCCGGCGAACAATCCTTCCTCCCGGACCTGTTCCTGCCACCCGAGTCACATCTACCCCCTTCTCTGCAGCCACCTTCTTCGCCAACGGTGAAATCTTCACCCGCCCCATATTCACAGGTGCCACGGAGGGAGCCGCTGCAACCGCGGGAGTCGGAGAACTGCTCGTGACAGTCTTGGCGGCAGGCGCCGCAGAGGCCACCGGTGCAGGGGCGCTGAACGAATCCACCTTTTCCCCGGGCTCTCCGACGATGGCGATCCGTCCGTTGATCGCCACTTTGGAACCTTCAGGAGCGGAAATCTGCAGGATCGTCCCCTTGTCAAAAGCCTCCAGATCCATGGTGGCCTTGTCGGTCTCCACCTCGGCGATCACTTCACCCGGCTTGATGGTATCGCCGACTTTTTTATGCCACTTGGCCAAAACACCCTCGGTCATCGAGGGACTCAAGGCGGGCATGGTGATCTCTTTGGCCATAAGGAAATTCAGGGATGATTATGCCTTCCCGAAACGAAATCGTCGAGAGCCTTGTCGCCTCACCGTACCACTTTTTCGTAGGCAGCATGCACGTGTTTGAATGTTTCCCGGACTCTCCTCATCAAATCCTTTCCCCCCACCTCGCCACACCGTGCCGCCAGCCACTCCAGATCCCGCCCCTCCTTCGGCAACAGACTACTGCTCCGACCTTCCCCCAAACGGATCCACCACTCGACCCTGGACCAGAAATTCAACCCATCGGTCAACACCCCTGCTTCCCGGGGCAGGGTTTTGCTCATCGTTTGCAGAACCAGTCCCGTTCGGGACTCCCTGAATCCCTCGCGCATCTGCCAGGCTTGAGCAGCAAACTCCACATCCAGCAGGCCGCCCCGTGCCGTCTTGTAGGATCTCTCCTCCGCTCCTTGCGCCACCCTTTCGGTCGCGATTCGCTCCCGCATGGCCACGATTTCTTTGAAAAATCCTTTTTCTTTTCCCCACCGCAGCCAGCTCTTTTCCACGGCCGGCCAAAATTGCTGCCCCACCTTTTCCGAACCCCCCAGAAAACGCGCCCGGGTGAGGGCCTGCACCTCCCAACCTTGGGCTTCGTTCCCGTAGTATTCGACATATCGGTCCAGCGGAACCCCCAACACGCCCTCCGCATAGGGCCGGAGGCGGAAATCCACCTGAAACAATCTGCCGGAAGCCGTTTCCGCCGTAAGGAATTTCACCGCTTTCTGCACGCTTGCCTCCCCTTCCCCCACCACCAGAAGATCCAAATCGGAACCAAAACTCAAAGCCGATCCCCCCAACTTTCCCAACCCGATCCATGCCCAACTTGGCCGGCCCGCGAAATTCCATGCCCAATCCAAACAAACCTCGGCCAGCGCGGTCAGCTCCTTTTGAAAATCCTCAATCTCCCCTAATCCCAACAGACTACGGATCGCGATCCGCAACTCCTCCCCGCGGACATAAAGTCGCGCCGCATCCATCGCTTCCTCCTCCTGTGGAGGCAAGACCAGGGCTTGCCGGTGAAATTCCACCGTTCGACGGTGTGTCCAACTCCGACTGGGTGACCGCCTCAAACAACTCGGGCCTCGCCACCAATGCTCGCCCCAGACTTTCACTGCTCTCAAAGAACCGAACCAGAAGTTCCAAGGCCTTCGGGCTGGCGCACAAACTTTCATACAGCAGGGAGCGCGCCCCATACGCCTGGACAAAGTTCGCCAATCCAGTCAGAGCCGGATCGGGTCGAACACACCTCCTCATCTCCTTCTCCAGGAGCGGAAGCCACCGCTGAAAGTTTTCCTTTGTCCGTCCACTTGCGTGAACCTCCTCCCCGGGTTCCAGGCTCTCCCAAGCAAGTCGGGCGGCTTTTGCGTCCGCCCAATCCACTCCTCCCGGCCAATCCACCCCCGCGACGGTCTTCGGCTTGAGATCCCCCAAAATCGAATCGTAAACATGCCGGACCCGCCCTCTCCACCCTTCCACCATTTTTTCCAGCTCTTTTCCTGTTCCCTGTCCCAGGGCCTGGGCCAACAAATCCATGTCTTCAGGGTTCTCGGGCAAGAGATGGGTCTGACGCAGCTGCCGCATCTGCAAAAAGTCCTCCAACCTTCTCCAAAAGTCGTACCCGCCCCTTAAGATTTCCGCCTCCCCTTGTTTTATAATGCCCAAAATCTCAAGATTCCGAATCGCTTTCCTCAGGTCATGGGTCTGCAGGGTAGGCTGAGACGCCCCATGAAGAAGCTGCAGCCCCAAAACGGGAAACTCCACTTCCCGCAATCCCCCACGGCCCCGCTTGATCTCCCGTTCCCGATCCTCGTCCGCCACCAGCTCATCCTCCGCCCGGCTTTTCTGCTGAAACAACTCCCCCAGGGCGGAGGGACTCAATCCACGGGGAAAAATGAAGGGTTGAAGGGCCTGCAGGAGTTCGTACGCATTCTCCTCATCTCCCGCCACTCCTCGACCCCGGATCCACGCACATCTCTCCCAAACCTCCCCGTAGGCCTCGTAATACTCCGCCAGCGCATCGGGGGTGAAGACCAAGGGCCCCCGATCTCCCTCCGGACGAAGTCGCAGATCGATCCGATAAATCCGCTCGCCCCCGGGGGCATCCAGATCCCCCACCACCGTCCTTGCCAGACGAGTCGCGGCACTTTCTTTCTCGTCTTCCCCATAGACGAAAATCAGATCCAAATCGGAATAAAAGTTCAAATCCCCTGCCCCCAGCTTGCCCAACGCCAGGATGGCGAACCCCTCTGTCTCACCCTGATCCAGATCGGGGGCCTTCTCTTTGGCCAAGGCCAACTCGGTCTGAACGGTAAACTCACCCAAGGTCGTCCAGGCACGAGCCGCCTCCCCCGCCGGGATGGGTTGGGCGAAATTTCTCCAGGCCAAACGAACCAACTCCTCCCTCTGCCACTCCCTCAGCGCCTCCAACCGGCGCGTCGGGGAATCGGCTTCCGAAATCCTCTCCTTCCATTCGATTCGATACTTTCCTTTTGCCTTGTCCTGAAGCAGGGAAAGCGGGTCTTTCACCCCTTCCCGCAGGATTTCACTGCTGGAAATAACCTCGGCACAGCCGGGAGAAAACTTGAGAAACTTTTCCCAAAGCCCTTTCCATCGGGCAGGAGTCTCTTTCATCAGGCGAATCGGAGATTCCTAGACCAAAAGATGGGCCCGCCTCAAGAGGGCACGCTCCCGCGCCGTCAAGGGTCGCCAGTGCCCTTTTCCCAACTCCCCCAGCAGCTCCCTGACCTCCTTCAGGAATTCGCTTTCCGACAACTCTGCAACGGCCAAGGCGGCGGTCATCTCATCCACCCCCTTTTGGATTTTCGAACTCAACAACGGGGGCTGGGCCGAGCGCCGCATCCATGCCCGGGCCAGGAAAAATCCCACCAGTAGCCCCCCGATGTGGGCACTGTGGCCAATGAAGGAGAGGGCGGGCACAAACATGAAGAGAACACTCAAGAAAATGAAAAATCCCACAGCTTTCTTCGCCCGCACGGGAAAGGGGAACGGAAAAATAAAAAGCCGGGCGTCGGGATAGTAGATTGCAAAGGCCGCCACCACCGCCAACACCGCACCGCTCGCCCCCACGATCTCCTGCCCTGCGTTGTGCAACCCGGCGATGGTCCGACCCGAATCCCACCAAGCCTGACCCAAAAATGCACCCGCCGCCGCCAGCCCCCCCAACCCATAGAGCAGGGCAAACCGTCGCGGCCCCAGCCGGGCTTCCACCGGTTTTCCAAAGATGGAGAGGGTCATCATGTTGAAGAGAATGTGCGTGACCCAAAAACCGACAGGCGGCGCATGCAGCCACATGTAGGTGAAGGGTTCCCACCACGCACCGTCCAACAGATTTGCAGGGGAAAGGGCCAGCATGTGCCGGATCCACGAATCCTCCCCCGGATGGTTCAGGGTGAGCAGGACATCCAG
Source organism: Verrucomicrobiota bacterium (assembly GCA_009927835.1). Lineage (GTDB taxonomy): Bacteria > Verrucomicrobiota > Verrucomicrobiia > Methylacidiphilales > Verrucolacustridaceae > Verrucolacustris. The sequence continues at coordinate 4,717 of RFMG01000154.1, forward strand.
AACGGCAACGGCCACGTTGACCAGAATGATGGCACGAGTGACAGGAGCGGGGTGTTTCACGGCGATGGGTGGGGGAGAGGACGGTTCTTCTTCCGACCCAAGCGGAAAACATTGCTCCAAGTCTTTCGCAAGGCTTGCGTCCGGCTCATATACCTCTGCTCCAAACTGCTCGCCCCGTTTCGAATCGCCGCCAACGTCCCCCGGACCGAAAAATCATCGATCTCCAGCACCGTACAGGCCGTCCCAATCGCCTCCACATGGTGGGCGTCGCTCCCTGCTGTCATGGCCAACCCCCTCCTCTGCGCATACTCAAAGGAGCGTTGATTCGCCTTTTTAAAAGTGACCGCCGCATTGAAGGCCTCGATCGCCTCCAAGGGGAGTTCATCGAGAATCGATTCCCGGATCCCTGCCCGGAAATTGTCATAGGGGTGGGGCGGAACCGCCAACCCGCCGGAGGATCGAATCAGCTGCAGGGCTTCCGCGGGCGGGATGCCCTTCAAATCCGGTAGTCGCACCCCCAGGGCCAAGAGATGCCCCGCAGAAGTTGTGATCTCCTGCCCCGGGAGAATGAGAAAGCCGTTCACCGGTTGCCCGTCCTCCCGCATCAACCCCGCCGAGATGAAATAGTCGACGCAGGCGCAGGTGTTGTGGTCGGTGATGGCAAATCCATGCAGGCCACGCTCCCGGGCCGCCTGCACCATTTCCTCAGGCTCGCTCACCCCGTCCGAGGAAAAACGCGAATGGCAGTGAAGATCGATCCGATATCTCATGAAACCCAGGCTACAGGCCGGAATTTTTTTCCACCGTTTCAATTTGGACGAAGGTGCGCGTCGCCGAAACATCGGTCCCGGGGGTCAATTTTGCCACTTTCATCTCCCCGATCACCATCGTGTCCTCCGCCTCAATCACACTGTTGAAGGTAAAGCGCTTGATCGGTTGCCCTTTGTCATTCAACCCATCCGCACGGATCATCGTTTTGTATCCCTTGCTGATCCAGTATCTGACTTTTGCATAGTTGCTCTCCACCGGAGGGTTCACCTCATAAACCCAGCAATCCAGCATCATCACCGAGTCCTCCCCCTTGGGTTGCGGGTCGGGCCACCGCAAGAAATCGATTCCCAAATCCTCATACGCCAGGTCCGTGCCTGCCACCGGTTCTTTTTTTTCAGCACCCGTCACCACCTGCCACTCACTGTCCGACTTCTTTCGTCGCTGGATCAAACTTCCCTCAGGTGCAAATCGAACACGGATCTGCAACGGTCGATCCTGGAACTCGAACTGCAAAAGCCGATCCTTGGTGCGAACAACGATGGGTATCTTTTTCTCCCCTGACTGAACCTGACCTTTGAGCTTTAAGTCCTTCATCACCAATGTTCTCCAAAGGAAGTTTTGCATCTGCCTTGGAGTCGGCGTCATCTCCCCGTCGTCACCTTTTTTTGGGACCGGGACAGCCTTCCTCTCCTCCGCCCAGCCGACATGAAAGCAACCCATGAAAAGCGCGAGGCATGCGACTTGTCGTACCATTTTTACCAACTTATCCTCGAACACTTGATCTCCCAAGTTTATTCCTTGGACCTCAGGGTCTTCCGCTGGATCAACCGTGGTTTCAATCACCCTTGGCTCGACCAATTCTTCAATCTTCTGGCCGATGGCCGTTTCTGGACCCCCGTCCTCCTCGGCATGGCCGTGGTCTTTCTTTGTACCGGGAAAGAACGTGTCAAATCTTGGATCGTCCTGACTATTTTGAGTATCGCGATTGGCGATCCCCTGATCTGCAACCCCCTCAAACACCTGGTGGATAGGCCCCGCCCCTTTGAGGCCGTCGAAGGGGTGCGCGATGTGAGTCCGGGATCGGGAGATCATCGCTGGGAACCATCGGTTCGAATCTCCGGTATTCCTGAAAAGGAGGTGGTTCACGGCCGCTCTTTCCCATCCTCCCATGTGGCCAACGCTACCGCCGCCGCCATGTCGGCTCGCCTGATCTGGGGACCCGCCCTCCGATGGCCCTGGTATTTCGTGGCTCTCGCCGCCCTGGGTCGTGTCTACACGGGCGACCACTATCCCACCGACGTGCTCGCCTCCGTTCCGCTGTCCATGCTGTACACTTGGGCGATTGCCCGGGTCGCCGATTCCCTATGGAAAAAAGTTGCCCGAGGATGGTTTCCAAAACTATTTGCCCGACTCCCCTCTTTGCTCCATTCCAGATAAACCATGTCGGCCGAACTCTCCCTCATCATCCCTTTTTACAACGAGGAGGAGAATATCAGCGCTGTTCTTGCCGAGGCGCGACAAGCCGTGCCACAGGCCGAAATCATTGCGGTGGATGACGGCAGCCAGGATCGCACCCCCGCCCTTCTGGCCCGCGAAAAGGAGATCCGCACGATTCGTTTCCCGAAGAACCTTGGCCAGGGTCCCGCCCTCTACGCCGGACTTCTGGCCGCCACACGCCCCTATGCCGCCATGATGGACGGGGACGGACAAAATGATCCTGCCGATCTGCCGGCGCTCATGAAACTGCTCCAAACACAAAAAGCCGACTTCGCGTGCGGGATTCGGACCCCCCGGATGGATTCCTGGCAAAAAAGAGCCGCCTCAAAAATCGCCAACTCCATCCGACGTGCATTTTTGATGGATGGCGCCCACGATACGGGTTGCTCCCTGAAAATCATCCGCCGGGAAGACGCCCGCTTTCTCGTCCCTTTCAAGGGAATGCACCGCTACCTTCCCGCCCTCCTCGGTGCCGCTGGTCTTCGCATCGGGGAACTTCCTGTCCGACATCGCCCCCGCCGCGCGGGAGTTTCCAAGTACACCATCGCCGGACGCGCCTGGGTCGGAATCCAGGATCTGATTGGGGTCGGCTGGCTGATTCGTCGCCGCGTCCCCTGGCCCGTGGGATTACCAAGGTAGGGCCCGATCTACGTATCGGGCCGCCGCTTTCAGCTCACAGCTTTACCCCCCCAACTGCGCTCGGGTCGTGGACCCGCCCCTGCCTATATTTAGGGCTTCAGCCGAGCTGGCCCTGGATTCGGGGCTTTTCGTGGCGGCACCGGACTTTCGGGATAAATCAGATACGGCTTTCTCTCCTCCCGCCACTTCTGCACCCCAGGTTCCCACGAGGCGACGATCGTTCGCGCGCTCGTTCCCGCCTCCACCATCTTCCTCGTCTGTCGTGTCCGGTTCAGTTTGTCGAACATCAACATGTTCTCCGAGTCGGAGAAAAAATTCTTATGGGGAAGAATTTTTTTCAGGATCTCAAGCCCTGCCATGTTGATTGCCGTCAGATTGGCCGGGGCTTGGGGGTCGATGGTGACCTTTGCCCCCGCCATCACCACGGAGCGGTACCTGCCCGTCGGTGGCTTGAACCGGAAAGGGGTGAACTTCACCCCGTTGAACCCCCACTCTGTCATTTTCCGGCACAGCTCCTCCGCATCCACATTCTCCAAGGCAAAGATATCAAAGGGTTGAATCACCGTTCCATCCAATCCCGTGGTTGGAACTCCGGTCGGATTTGCACCGTTGCTCACGCCCAGCTCCCCGAAAAACCCGGTTGCGACATAGCCCCTTGCACAACGCGAGACAGGGATGTTCGGCGAGGTGGCCACCCACTTCAGTCCCGTATCCTCCCAGGTCATCTTTTGGGTCCAACCTTTCATCGGAACCACACTCAAACGACAAGGTCTCCTTAGATGCACCTCGTTGATCCACTTCGCCAACTCCCCGATCGTTAACCCATACACGTAGGGTATGTCGTACTGCCCAATGAAGGATGGGAGAACCCCCTCCCCTTGCGGCCTCGGCCCCTCCACCCGAAAGCTGCCTAGCGGATTCGGCCGATCGAGCACCATCACCTCGATCCCCTTCTCCGCCGCCGCCTCCATCACAAGGCCAAGGGTGCTGATATACGTATAGGAACGGCATCCCACGTCCTGCAGGTCGTAAACCATCACATCGACCCCCTCCAACATCTTTTGGGTCGGTTTCCTTGTGTCCCCATACAA
>RFMG01000245.1 GCA_009927835.1 Verrucomicrobiota bacterium
GGTGGAAGGGGGCAGTTGTAGGAAAGGTTCTCTTGCCAATAGTCGGAGGAAGTTTACATAAAGGAGATTAACTACTTCCTCCAAGCGCTTAAAAAATACGCAACGTTTTCCGGTCGGGCCCGTCGGAAGGAGTTTTGGTACTTCATTCTCTTATCCAACATCCTGGAGTATGGGGTGGATGTGGCGGTGCGATTTGTGGAGCAGACTTTTCTTCTTGAGGAAGGGCAGGAACCGTTCCTCACGGGTCTTGTCTCCATTCTACTCAACCTGGCCTTTTTTCTTCCCACCTTGGCAGTGCTTTGGCGCAGAATGCACGATGCGGGCAAGAGCGGCTGGTTCGGGCTGATTCCCATCTACAACCTCATCTTGGCGTGTCAGGATGGGAGCAAGGGAGAGAACCGGTTCGGACCTGACCCCAAGGAAGTGCCCCCACAGATCTAGCTTGTTGCCGCGGGGCCTTCTTAGGGTTTGGAGGATTGACAACCGAGGCACGCAGGGGAGAGGATGGAATCATGAAACAACAAATTGCTCGAATGATTCAAATGTTGGTCGTCGTTCTGGTTGCCCTGCTTGTCGGGGCTCCCGTGGCCTCGGCCGGAACCAAGTGGGATCGTTGCGTCAACCGGATGAACTCGCGGGGAGACAAAGTGCCGGATGCCAAGGGCCGGCACTGCTGGGACACCGATGATGACGATGACGAAGATGATGACTGCTGTAACGGCTCGAAAAAGAGCTGCGGCGGCAAGAAGTCGTGCAAGGATTAGGTCGTCTGTAAACCACCAAATCATATAAAACCAGAAAAGGGCGGATCCGAAAGGGTTCGCCCTTTTCTTTTTTTGGAATTCACTGGTCGGCGGGAGAGGAGTGAGGAAACATCCAAGGATGAATATCCGCTCCATGGCAGGCCTCGGGCTCGCATTGATCGTTCCCTTTTCGGGATGTGCGCGGGCGGAGCCCCTTTCCGCCGCTACTGCAGAGAGTTGTGCCCAGCAGTGGGCGAGCTATGTCGGCCAAGGGAAAGCCGATGAGCTGGCGAAAATATTGGACAATTCCTACGAGCATATCCATGGAACCGGGCTGGTGGAGAACAAGGAGGAGTTTCTGGGGGCGCTGCGGAGTGGAGCACGGAAATATGAACCGATCGAACTGGTAGAGGTGAATACGAGAGTGCTGGGCGAGTGCGCCGTTGTGACCGGAAAATTCGCCCTCAAGGTTTCGATCAAGGGAAAGATGATGGAGGGGTGAATCGATGTTCTTTTGTCGTGGCGCAAACACCGCAGGGGCCACGGATTGTTTCGTTCCAGGCCACGG
>RFMG01000230.1 GCA_009927835.1 Verrucomicrobiota bacterium
GATCCTCATGAAGAACGTGAACCTGGTCCTCGGCCTGCACATGCATCAGCCGGTCGGAAATCTGCCCGAAGTGGTGGATCGGATCACCGCGGATGTGTACCGGCCCGTCGTCGCGGTTTTGGAAAAGTATCCGGGGGTGGCGGTGAATCTGCATGTGAGCGGGCCTCTTTTGGAATCGTGGGGGGAGCGGCATGCGGATTTGGTCAAGAAGGTCAAGGAGTTGGTGGCAACGGGGCGTGTCGAGATGATGTCCGGAGGATTTTACGAGCCGGTTTTGGTGGAGTGGGCTGAGGAGGATCGGGACGCGCAGATCGCAAAAATGAACGGGTGGCTGAAAGAGAAGCTGGGGGCCCAGCCTGCCGGGGCTTGGTTGGCGGAGGGGGTTTGGGGGCCGTCTTTGTGCGGCGCGTTCAGTCGTGGGGGATTGAAGTATTCATTTGTCGAAGGGTCCTTTTTCCAGCAAGCGGGAATCATTCCGGCAAAAATGAACGGACACTATGTGACCGATCAGGCTGGGAATCTGGTAGCGGTTTTTCCGACGTGTCCGGATCTGGCGCGCCTGATCCCGCATTCGCCCCTGGATGATGTGTTCGGTTATTTGCGACGGATGGCGAACCGGGGGGAGGACATTACCCTGACCTTGGCTGCCAATTTGGAGAATTGGAATCAAGTGCCGGGCGGGGTTGCGGGGTATTTGGATACTTTTTTTGCGAGATTGCAGCAGTCGGCCAGCTGGGTGAACTGCCTGACGGGGCAAGCGCAGCTGCGACGGCAGAGCGCGAAGGGCCGGGTTGCCCTTCCCCCCGGGACTCCGGCGGAGTTGGGGGGATGGTCCTTGCCGGGATCGGCTCGAAGGGAGTTTTTCAGGGAGCGGGGCCAGTTGGCTCAACGGTTCGACGCGGGGAAGTGGCTGCCGTTTTTTCGGGGAGGGTCTTGGGCCTCTTTCCGGGTGCGATATGAGGAGTTGAACCTGATGTATCGGAAGAACCTGATGTTGGGTCGCAGGTGGAGGGGGAAGGGCCAGTTTCCCGGTTCGCGTGGGGTGATGGAACGTTTGTTGCGGGCCCAATGTTCGACGGCCCAGTGGCATGGAACCAAGGGGGGACTTCATCTGCCCCATTTGCGGGAGGCGATTTGGCGGGAGTTGATCTTGGCGGAGTCGGAGATGAGGGCGGGGCAGGCGGAGACCGAATTGGCACGGGAGGATGTGAACGCGGATGGTCAGATCGAGGTGATGGCGGGGCATCCTGCGATGACCCTGCTTTTCGCGCCGCATCTGGGGGGGAGTTGTCTGGAGGTGGGGTTGCCCGAGTTTGGGAGAAATCTTGCGGATGTCCTGACGAGGCGGGATGAGGGAACGAATGGGGCGAACGCGGCTCCGGTCGACTGGTACGAGAGACGGATTTTTCAGGATCATTTTTTTGCCAAGGGGACGACGGTGGATCAGTTGTCGGCGGGGACGTATCCGGAGTTGGGGGATTTTATTTTGCAACCGTTCGAGATCACGCAGTTGAGCCAGACGGGTGGCCGGGTGACCCTCAGTCTGCAAAGGGACGGGGGGTTATACCGGATGGGGACGCGACTGCCCTGTCTGCTTGAGAAAACGTATGTGACCGATGCGGCTGAGGGGTTGGTGGAGGTTTCGTACCGGATCACGAACACGGGAACCCTTCCCTTGGAGGCGGTTTTTGCAACGGAGCTGAATCTGAATTTGGGGCCGGATCAGTCGGGCCGGGGAGTGTGGCGGTTGGGGGAGGGGAGCAAATCGGATCGGGATCGGTGGCATGGGGACAAGGGATCCAGGATCGTGGCGGGGTCGACCGACGGGTTGGAGGTGACGATGAGTCCTGAGAATTTTTCGTTGGCGTGGGGGTATCCCCTTCTGGACACGGAGTCAGGTCCCGAGGGGCCCATTCGTCAGGGGAATTGTGTCCTTTTTGGTCAGCATCTGGATTTGAAGCCAGGGCAAAAGGCGGAGGCGAGGCTCAAGGTCACGTTTCGCAGGAAAGAGGGCAGGATTGCCCCGAAAAAGTGATTGTGATAAGATTTGATCCATGAATATCCGTTGGTTCATGAGTTTGGGGATCGCCGGTCTGGCCCTTGCCCTGACCGGGTGCACGGTTCCCGGAGATGCCGAGAACGTGACAACCACCTACGGAGACACGACGACTCCCGCATCCAGCGAGACCCAACCGGATGGTGCGGCAAAGACGAAAACCCAGGCGGCGGCGAGTGATGAGAAAAAGCCCTGGTCTCCCCCCGAGAGCCCTGAAAAGAGTGCCCCGACCAAGGCGAGCTACCCGAAGGGTGAAAAAGTTTCCGGAAAAGCGGGAATGGTGCGTAGCCCGTATGCTCCCTACGCGGGTTTGGTGGATGTGAAGGGTTTTGCCCCCGGAACGGAAGTGAAGTGCCCCTACACGGGCAAGATTTTCCTCGTTCCCTAAGTTTTTGCTACCGGGACAAAGCTGAGTCCGGCGATGGATCCCCTTTTACAGATTTTAAAAGAGCGGGGACGCTTGTCGTCGGGCGAGTTGGCGCAGCTGACCGGCAAGACGGAAAAAGAGGTGGAGAAAGCCGTGCGGCAATATGAGGCGGACCGGGTGATTCTCGGGTACCAGACGATTCTGGACTCGGACAAGACGGGGCAGGGCGGTGTGCGTGCGGTGATTGAGGTGAAGATCACGCCGGAGAGGGAGGGTGGGTTTGACCGGATTGCGGCCCGGGTGGCCCGGTATCCGGAGGTGGTTTCCTGCCAGCTGATGAGCGGGGGGTACGATCTGCTGATCGTGGTGGAAGGGCCCGATCTGAAGCGGGTGGCGGGTTTTGTGTCGGAGAAATTGTCGACGATCCAGGGGGTGATCTCGACGGCGACCCATTTCCAGCTGAAGACCTACAAGGAGGCGGGGGTGCTCTTTCTTCAGGATGAGAAGGCGGAACGTCTTTCGGTTTCGCCATGAAAAAGGCGGCTGATTTTTTAGCGCAGCATGTGAAAGGAATCCCGCGATCGGGGATCCGGGATTTCTTTGAGATCGTCCAAAAGCGGGGAGATGTGATTTCCCTGGGGATCGGGGAGCCGGACGTTTCGGCTCCTTGGGCGGTGCGGGAGGCGGCCATCTATTCGCTGGAACACGGGCGGACGGGATACACCTCCAATTCCGGGACGCTGAAGTTGCGGAACGAGATTTCGGCCTACATCGAAAGAATTTTCGGGCAACGCTACATTCCCGAGAGTGAGATTTTGGTGACGGTGGGGGTGAGTGAGGCGATCGATCTCGCTTTGCGGGCGGTGCTGAATCCGGGGGAGACGGTGCTGTACCATGAGCCCTGCTACGTTTCCTACGCTCCGTCCATCACCTTGGCTCACGGGCGCGGGAGGGCGATCCGGACCAAGGCGGAGGATGGATTCCGTTTGGATGCCAAGGCGGTGGCGGAGGCGGCGGACGGGGCGAAGGTTCTTCTTTTGAATTTTCCGACGAATCCGACCGGTGCGGTCCTGCGGGGGCGGGAGCTGGATGCCTTGGCGAAGGTGTGCGTGGAAAAGAACCTGCTGGTGATCAGTGATGAGATTTATGCGGAGCTGAGTTACGAGGGAGCCCACGAATCGATCGTCACGCGGCCCGGAATGAGGGAGCGGACCCTTCTCCTGCACGGCCTGAGCAAGGCGTTCGCGATGACCGGGTTTCGGATTGGCTACGCGTGTGCACCGGCTCCCCTGATCGAGGCGATGATGAAGATTCATCAATACGCGATTTTGTGCGCCTCGACTCTGGGTCAGGAGGCTGCGGTGGAGGCCTTGCGGGGTGCGGAGGTCACGACCCAGGAGGCGAGGGAGAGTTATCGGATCCGGAGGGATTATCTGCGGAGGAGGCTGGAGGAGGCGGGATTGAAGCCGACGAATCCCGCGGGAGCCTTTTACCTTTTTGTGGATGTTCGGGGGACAGGCCTGACGTCGAGGGATTTTGCCCTGCAGCTGTTGGAGGAGGAGAAGGTGGCCGTGGTGCCCGGGGAGGCATTCGGACCGGGAGGGGAGGGGTTCGTCCGATGCAGTTATTCGACGGCGTTCGACCGGATCGAGGTGGCGGCGGAGAGGATCGCCCGATTTGTGAAAAAGCTTCGGCAAAGTCAACCGCAGTTGGCGGCGGCGAGGTAATCCGGTTTTGCCGTACGACGTGGTCGTGGTCGGGGCAGGTCACAACGGCCTGATCTGTGCCTGCTACCTGGCGAAGGCGGGTTTGAAGGTGGCGGTGGTGGAGCGTCGGGACCTGCCAGGAGGCGCGGTTTGCACCCGGGAGGATCTGGTGCCGGGATACCGGTTCGATGTGGGGTCGTCCGTTCACATCATGATTCATCTGACTCCGATTCTTGCGGAGCTGAATCTGGCGAGGGAGGGACTGGAGTATATCGAGATGGATCCATGGGCCTACTATCCCGTGGAGGGGACGGGCCGCGGGATTTCGTTTCATCGATCCGTCGAGAAAACGTGCCAGAGCATTGCGGAGTTCAGTCCGCGGGATGCGGAGGCGTATCGGAGGTATGTGGAGCGGTGGACGGAGCTGAACGAGGGGGTTTTTGAGACATTTTTGGCTCCGCCCTCCCCCGGGCGGTTATTTGGAACGATTGTGAAGAGGAATCTCTTTCGACCCCAGTCCCGCCGGCTGTGGTCGAGCCTGGACACGGCACGCCAGTTGATGGCGCCGTACGGGGAGGTGATCCAGGAGACCTTTGAAAACGAGCACCTGCGGACGGCGATGCTATGGCTCTCCGCGCAGAGTGGACCGGCCCCTGCGGAGGTGGCGAGCGGGGACATGTTTGGGTGGAACGCGATGATTCACAAGTGCGGGGCCAAACGGGCGAAAGGCGGGAGCGGTTCCCTGGCGACGGCTTTGGTGAAGTGTCTGGAGAGACACGGAGGGGAGCTGTTCTTAGGAAAAGGGGTGGAGGAGGTGAGAAAAAACGGGCGAGGCTGGGAGGTGCAGGCGGGGGGTACGGTTTTTGAGACGGAGAAAGTGGTGGCGGCGTGCCACTTAAAGACCTTTTTCTGCAATCTTTTGAAAGACGGACCGCGGGAGTTGGCGGGGAGGATGGAAAAGGCGCGGATTGGAAATGGATTCGGAATGGTGGTGAGGCATGCGGTGGAGGAACTGCCCGTGTATGGGCGGGGGGTGGAAAGCGGGCTCCAGGCGCGGGAGTATCATTCGGGGATGCAGCTGTTGTGCCGGGACCGGGCGATGTTGGAGAGCAGCTACCGGGATTATCTGGGGCATCGGCCTCCCGCGAATCCGAGTGTGGTGGCGATGACCTTTTCCGGGATCGACCCGACGTTGGCGCCCCAAGGAAAGCACACCCTTTTTACCTGGGCACAGTATCACAGTTACGAACTGCGGAACGGGGAGAAGTGGGACGAGATCCGGGAACGGGAGGCGGACAAGCTGTACGAGCTCGTGTGCCAGTATGCCCCGAACATGAGGGGCAAGATGATCGGTAGATATATTCAGACGCCGTTGGACCTGGAACGGGACCTGGGATTGCTGCGGGGGAATGTGATGCACTTTGAAATGAGCCTGGATCAGATGTTCATGTTCCGTCCGTTGCCCGAGATTTCCTGTTATCGGGCCCCGATGAAAAACTTGTATCTGACGGGGGCTAGCACCCACCCCGGGGGAGGGGTTTTCGGGGCCAGCGGCAGGAACACGGCGAAGGTGATCCTGGGTTGGCGGGGCTGAGGAGAGGGAGTAGATTCCTCGCATGGGAGTGGCCATTCAAAAAACCCAAGCGGATCCTGTCCGCCAGTTTTCGATTTTTTTGGCGAACAAGGCAGGGAGGCTGCTCGAGCTGATTCGGATTTTGCACAGCCGACAGGTGCACGTGGTGGCCCTGACGATCCTGGACACCACGGACAGTTCGATCGTGAGGATGGTGGTGGACGACCCGGATCAGGCCCGGGCCATTTTTCACGAGCAGGCGGTGGCCCACACCGAATCGACGGTCGTCGCGGTGGAGCTGGGGGCGGCGACCGAGCTACCGAAGGTGCTCTCCTCCCTCCTGGAGGCGGAGATCAACATTCTGACGACGTATGCCTTTTTGGTGCGGCCGGAGGCCAGGCCGGCGTTGTGCCTCAACCTGGATGACAACGAGCTGGGCGCCCAGGTCTTGGGGCGGGGGGGATTCAAGCTGCTGGGGCAAGGCGATATCTCGAGATAGTTTTTTTGGATGAGTGGATTCGAAGCGAGGGTTATGGGCGGGGGTAGGATTACCCCGGAGGAGGCCGGGGAAATGTACCGGTGGCCCCTGGCAAAACTCGGGGAAGCTTCCCATGTGCGACGGAATCTGGCGAAGGGGAAAGATTACGGCGGAAAAGGGAAAGAGGTGGTGACCTACATGGTTGACCGGAACATCAACTACACGAATGTGTGCGATGTGTACTGCAAATTCTGTGCGTTCTACCGCACGGAAAAGGATGCGGATCATTACGTGCTCAGCCTCGATCAGATCGATCAGAAGATTGACGAGTTGGTGGCGGTCGGGGGAAACCAGATTCTTCTCCAGGGAGGGCATCATCCCAAGCTGGACCTGGAGTGGTATCTGGATCTGCTGCGACATCTACGGACGAAATATCCCCAGGTGAACGTACACGGGTTTTCCCCGCCTGAGTTCAACCATTTTGCCGAGGTGTTTGGAATGAGTCTGGAGAAGGTGATGGAGAAGTTTCGGGAGGCGGGTCTGGGCAGCATTCCCGGGGGCGGGGCGGAGATTCTGGTGGACCGGGTGAGACAAAAGATTGCGCCCCGAAAGTGTGGAACGGACGCGTGGCTCCGGGTGATGGAGATCGCTCACGGGATGGGAATGAGATCGAGCGCAACGATGATGTTCGGGCATGTGGAGACGGTGGAGGAGCGGATCGAGCATCTGGCGAGGTTGAGGGATTTGCAGGATCGAACGGGAGGGTTTACCGCGTTCATTTGCTGGACGTTTCAACCCGAACACACCGTTCTTAAGGCGGAAAAGACAGGATCCCACGAGTATCTCCGGATGCAGGCGTTGGCGCGGATTTTCCTCGATAATATCCCGAATGTGCAGTCCAGCTGGGTCACGCAGGGACCGGCGATGGGTCAGGTGGCGTTACGGTTCGGAGCGAACGATTTCGGGAGTTTGATGATGGAGGAGAATGTGGTTTCGAGTGCGGGGACGAGTTTTCGGCTGAGTTTGGGGGAGATGCGCCGATTGATCCAACAGGCGGGCTATGAGCCGAGGCAACGAGACAACGAGTACCGGCTGGTCGATTCCCCCGACGCAGGGCTGGTGGCGTAACGATCGGGTGCTTATTTGTAGCGGATGGCGCGACCGTTGGCGCCACCGGCCGGGCCCGTGAAACGGAAGCTGGTGTCGACACGGTCGAGGATCACGGCGTCCGCTTTCATCTTCCAGGCCTGTTTTTGCAGGGACTCTTTCATCGATTCCTCGTCGTCCCAAAGAAAGATCTGGGGGGCGCTGACCAAGCCGATGACTTCGTAGGGTTTTTCGGGGCGATCCAGGAGAAGAGTGACGTCACTCCAAGGCTGGGACTCGGAGCTGGATTTCTTTGTTTTCTTCTGCGAGGTGGAGGTGCGGGGTGAAGTTTGTGCCGAGGCTTCCTTCGTGGAGAGGATGGCGAGAAGGGGAACAAAAAACAGAAGGACAAACAGCACGTTTCTTTTTTTCATTTTCTCTGATTAACGGAAACGGTAGGGCGGGCAAGATGGATGAAGGGCTGGTCGTGAACAACTCTTCTGCTAACTCAAGGAGGATGAAACCTGCGATGGGATTCCGCGGACGGATCGTTTGGGGGCTGATCGCAATGGTGGGGGCGGGGGCGCTGGGGGTGGTGGCTTGGAAACGGGGAGAGCCGGTGAACGCGCTCTGGTTGGTGGTGGGCACGGGGTGTGTGTACGCGATCGGATATCGTTTTCACAGTGCCTGGTTGATGGCGAACGTGTTGACGGTGGATCCGGCCCGAGCGACTCCGGCAGAGCGGCTTGCGGACGGGCGGGATTTCGTGAAAACCAACCGATGGGTGGTGTTTGGGCACCATTTTGCGGCGATTGCGGGGCCGGGTCCGCTGGTGGGCCCTGTGCTGGCGGCGCAGTTTGGGTATTTGCCCGGGTATCTTTGGATTCTGATTGGGGCGGTTCTCGGGGGAGCGGTGCATGACAGCATCACGCTGTGGCTGAGCGTGCGGAGGGGAGGAAAATCGGTCGGTCAGATGCTGCGGGAGGAGGTGGGTCCGGTGGCGGGGACGCTGGCGGTGATCGGTTTGTTGGGAATTATCACAATCCTGATGGCGGTTTTGGCCCTGGTCGTGGTGCGAGCGTTGGCGGAGAGTCCGTGGGGACTGTTTACCATCGTACTCACCATGCCCTTGGCACTGGGGATGGGGGTGGGGATGCGGGGGGCGGGAGGCGCGAGGACGGCTTGGGTGACGGTGTTGGGAGTTTTGGGACTGGTCGGATGTGTGTGGGCGGGAAAGTGGGCGGCGGAGACGCCGGTTGTGGCAAGGATGTTCACCTGGGAAGCGCCGACGTTGGCGTGGTCGATCATGGGATACGGGCTGACGGCGAGCATTCTTCCGATCTGGCTGTTGCTGGCACCGCGGGATTATCTGAGCTCCTTTTTAAAAATCGGAACGGTGGCTGCCTTGGGAGTGGTGGTGGCGATTTTGGCTCCGCAACTGCAGATGCCTGCATGGACGCGATTCACGGACGGAAGCGGACCGGTCTTTGCCGGCCCCGTTTTCCCCTTCTGTTTTATCACGATCGCATGCGGGGCGGTCAGCGGCTTTCACTGTCTGGTGGCCTCGGGGACGACGCCGAAGTTGTTGGCGAGCGAGGCGGACATCCGAATCGTGGGCTATGGAGCGATGATCACCGAGATGTGTGTGGGAGTTTTGGCCCTGGTGGCGGCCTGTTCGATGCCCGCGGGGGAGTATTTCGCGATCAATCTCCGGGGCGAACCGGCGGCGGTGGTGGAAACGATCACGGCGCTGGGATTTCCCGTGACGGAGCGGCAGATGGCGGACTTGGCGGGCGCGGTGGGGGAGAACACGATGATCGGCCGGACGGGGGGGGCTCCGACCTTTGCGGTGGGAATGGCGCAGATCTTTGCGAAGTCGGTGGGACAGGCCGGAAAAGGAGTCATGGCCTTGTGGTATCACTTCGCGATCATGTTCGAGGCGTTGTTTATCCTGACGACGATTGATGCGGGAACACGGATCGGGCGGTTTTTGGTGCAAGAGGTTTTGGGTTGGCTTTGGAAACCCCTGGGAGAAATCCGATCGGTTGCGGGAAGCGCGTTGGGGAGCGTTGTCTTTGTCGGTGGGTGGGGTTGGTTTTTGTATCAGGGCGTGATGGATCCGCAGGGGGGAATCAACAGTCTTTGGCCGATTTTCGGCGTGGCAAACCAGCTTCTGGCGGTGATGGCTCTGAGTTTGGCAACGACCGTCCTGATCAAGATGGGGCGGGCGAAGTTTGCATGGGTGACGCTGTTGCCGTTGGCATGGCTGGTGGTGGTGACGTTTTCCGCCGGCTGGCTGAAGATTTTCAGTGCAGACCCGCGGCTCGGTTTTTGGGCGGGATGGGAGCAGGCGGAGAGAGCGGGTCAGGGAAAGCTGGCAATCGCGCAGGCGACGAATGCGGGCGTGACGGGATTCTTTCTGCTGCTGGTCGTTCTAATCGTGGCAGCCTGCGGAAGAGTCTGCTGGAGATATTGGCAAGGCAGGAGCGTACCCCCGGTGAGGGAAGAGGGGGCGGTGGCGACCGCTTAGAAGAAAATGGGAATGATGAGGATTGCGACGATGTTGACGACCTTGATCATCGGGTTGATGGCCGGGCCCGCCGTGTCCTTGTAAGGATCACCGACGGTATCGCCGGTGACGGCCGCGGCATGGGCGAGGGAACCTTTGCCACCGCAGTTGCCCTCCTCGATATATTTTTTGGCGTTGTCCCAGGCGCCTCCGGACGAGGTCATGGCGATGGCGACGAAGAGTCCGGTCACGATGGTGCCGACCAGCACGCCCCCGAGCACGACGGGCCCGAGGCCCGGAACGGCTGCGACGGCGACCACAAAGGCGACGGGGAGGAGGGCGGGAATGATCATTTGGCGGAGGGCGGCCCGGGTGACGATATCGACGCAGGTTCCGTAGTCGGGCTTGTCCTTGCCCAGGAGGATTCCCGGCTTGGCGGCGAGTTGGCGGCGGACTTCACGGACGACCGCACCCGCGGCAACGCCGACGGCATCCATCGAGCGGGCGGTGAAGACGAAGGGAAGGAGGCCGCCGATGAAGAGGCCGATAATGACCTTGGGTTCGGTGAGGGAGAATTCCAAGCTGGGCATGGCGACACCCAGGGCAAGGAAGTGAGCTTTGAGCTCCTGCACGTAGCTGCCGAAGAGAACAAGGGAGGCGAGACCGGCGGAGGCGATCGCGTAGCCTTTGGTCACGGCTTTCATGGTGTTGCCGACGGCGTCGAGCTCATCGGTCCGTTGGCGGATCGACGGGGGCATGCCGGACATGACCGCAATACCCCCGGCGTTGTCGGTGATCGGGCCGAAAGCATCCAGGGAGATGACGATTCCGGCCATCGAGAGCATGGCCATGACGGCGATGGCAATTCCGTAGAGACCTGCAAAGTGGTAGCTGAGGAGGATGGCAATGCCAATAAAGCCGACGGGAAGGGCGGTGGCGTGGGAGCCGATCGCCAAGCCTGCGATGATGTTGGTGGCGTGGCCGGTTTCCGAGGCTTTTGCGATATTCCGCACGGGGGAGTAGTGGGTGGATGTGTAGTAGTTGGTGATCAGAAGGACGACGAACGTCATGAGGAGTCCGACGAGAGAGGCGAGGTAGATGCCGAGGGTGGAGGAGATTTGGCCGTCATGGCGGAGGCCGTTGGGGAAAAAGATCTGGGTGAGGGGCCAGAGGGCGGCGGCGGAGGCCAAGGCGCTGAGCAGGACGCCGAGGCTGAGGAGGCGGGTGGGGTTGCCGCTTCCGAAATTGACCGTCAGGATGCCGAGGATGGCGGAGAGAATCGAGACGCCGCCCACGATGAAGGGGTAACTGAGGGCGGCGGGTTCGGGTTGGCCGTCGCCTCCGAAGACGGTGAGGTAGGCGACAAGAACGCAGCCGATCAAGCTGACGGCGTAGGTCTCAAAGACATCCGCAGCCATTCCGGCGCAGTCGCCGACATTATCCCCAACGTTGTCGGCTATGGTGGCGGGATTGCGGGGGTCGTCTTCCTCAAGTTTTGATTCGATTTTGCCCACCAGGTCGGCGCCGACGTCCGCGGCTTTGGTGTAGATGCCGCCTCCGAGACGTGCAAAGACGCTGACGAGGGAGGCGCCCAGGGCAAGGCCGGTGAGACTGTCGATGGCGGCGCGGAGACCGAGATATTTTGAGGCGATCATGTAGAAGGCCCCGATCGAGAGAAGGGCGAGGGCGACAACGAGCAGACCGGTGACCGCTCCGCCGTTGAACGCGTTGCGGAGGGCGGCGGTGCGGCTGACGGTGGCGGCTTGGGCGGTGCGGACATTTGCCATCACGGCGATTCGCATCCCTGCGAAACCGGCGATGAGGCTGCAGGCGGCACCAACGAGGAAACCGATGCCGGTGGGGAGATTTTTGAAGTAGCAAATCGCGGCGAAGAGGAGGAGGGCGATTCCGGAAACGGCTTGGAGCTGACGATGAAGGTAGGCGGCGGCACCCTCCTGGATGGCGGCTGCGACTTCACGCATACGATCGTTGCCGTCCGGTTGCCCTTGGATCCACTGGATGAGGCCCCAAGCACCGGCCAAGCCGACCAGGCCTGCGACGAGGCTGAGCGGCAGAGCTTGTTGGAGGATAAAACTGGTCATAGTAAGTTGACGGAAAATAGGCTGGGCAGATTGGCGGGCAACGTTTTTCCGACCGATTTTACTCATTTTTCAGTACTTGCACGCACTGGACATTTCATTGAGTATATATTTCATATGACTAAATATCCGCAAAACGGAGCTGAGGTGGTCATGGACCCCCGGGTTCCCGAGTTGGAAAGGATTGCGACCCTTCTCCAGAGAAGGTTTTTGCTCGATCTTTTCCGTCAAACCTCGGCCAAGAGACTTTCGATTCCGCAGTTCACCTTACTGGGGTTTTTGGCGGTGGAGTCGGGTGTGCCGATGGGCGTGTTGGCGAAACGGATGGGACATGCGACCTCAGCCACCACCGGTCTGGTGGATCGTTTGGAGGCGGTGGGGTTGGTGCGACGCCGGGATCAAAAGGGGGATCGGCGGCAGAAGCTGGTCGAAATCACAACCAAGGGAAAAGAGTTGATGGGGCGGTTGCAGGGGGAGTTGCGTCATCATTTGAGCGTCATTTTGAGTCAGCTCGAATCGCCCGACCAGGATGCCTGGGTGCGGATTTATCGGGTCATGGAGAACTACTGTCGTGAATTACCGCGTGATTAGGATCCTTTTTGTCCTCTGCTGCGGGGTGTTGGGCGCGCGGGCAGAGGAAAAAAAAGAGGCGGCGGAGGTCACCCTGCCGTTGGCCAGCAAGTCCGCCGTGCCTGAATTTACGAGCAAGAGGCTGAATTTGGCCCAGTGTGTGGCGCTGGCTTTGGAGCAGAACACGGAGATTCGCCAGGCCAAGGAGGAGGTTCAACGAAAAGAGGGGGTTTCGGTGGAGGTGCGAAGCGCCCTGCTTCCCAAAGTGACGGCGCAGGGAACGTACGAATATCAGTCAAAATCGTTGAACGCACTTTTGGTGAATGCAGGAATTGTTTCCGCGGACGAGATGAACTGGAATGCGGGGGTGCGGGTGACGCAGCTCCTGTTTGACGGAGGGGCGGCTCTGTCGCGCACCCGCGCGGCCCGGTTGTCGGAAAGCCAGTCGATGCTTCTTCTCCAGGACACGATTGACCGGGTGATTCTGGAAGTCCGAAAAAACGTGTACGCCGTGCTGTTGAACCGCTCGCTGATCGACGTGCAAACGGAGGCGGTCCACCTCAAGCAGGAGCAGCTCACGTCGCAGCAGAAGCGTTTCAAGGCCGGCACGGTGACCAAGTTCAACGTCCTGACGGCGGACGTGGAGTTGGCCAACAACATGCCCCAGCTGATCCGGGCACGGAACAACAAGCGGGTGGCGGAGGTGCAACTGGCCCGGGTCCTCGCCTTGGATTACCCGATGGAAGCGGCCGAGGATTGGACTCCTCCGGTCTACGTCGAGGGGGATTTGCCCTACCAGCCCGTGAAAACCGACCTCTCGGCCTCCTTGCGCAATGCGGTTTTCAACCGGAACGATTTGCGGGCTGTGAAAAAGGAAATTGAAATCCAGAGCAAACTTTTTGAAGCGGCCAAAAGGGAGGCGTTTATTCCGAAGATCGTCGGCTCGGGGGGGTACGACGTGATTCAGAATCCCGGGAGTTCCTCCTTTACCGATAGTTTCAACGGGCCCGTGGCTTCGATCAACGGTACCTGGACTTTGTACGACGGGATGTTGAGCACGGGACGTTTCATGCAGTTGAAGGCGCAGATCCGCAAGGCCGAGGTGGCCTATGAGGAGAAGCGGCGATTGGTGGAGAGCGATGTCCGGGATGCGGTCGTGAAGATGGAGGAGGCGCAGGAGTTGGTGACCTCGCAGCAGCGGAATGTGGAGCAGTCGCGGGAAAGTCTGCGGTTGGCGGAGGCGCGGTTCAATGTGGGGGCGGGAATCCAGCTGGATATCATCAACGCCCAGTCGAACCTGACGCAGGCGCAGTTCAACGAGTTGCAGGGGAGATTCGATTATAATGTGGCGGTGGCTTCCCTCGAGCGGGCAACGGCGACGCCCTTTGGGCCGAAAAATCCTCCTCCGCTCCCCGAGGAAGCGGGGCTTACCCCCAAGCCCAAATTGAACATGCAGGCCTCGACGGCGGTGGGCCTTCAGCCCGGGCAGTGAATTTTTTACGATTTCCGGAGTTGGAGGCGCGGGGTCTGCGTCATGCCTTTACCCTTCGTTCGGTCTCTCCATTACAAACGGCGGATCTTCCGCGAATTCTGCAAGAGGCGGAATTGCCAGAGAATTATGCGATAGGGGAGCAGACCCATGGGGCGGGGGTGGC
>RFMG01000090.1 GCA_009927835.1 Verrucomicrobiota bacterium
TTCAAAGACGGAGGTCCGACGCAGGCTGATCCGGGCCGGAATCTGACCCGCTCCCGCCCAGTCCAGTCCCTCGTCGGATAGAAATCGGATAAATCTCCATGCCGCCTCGCGAGTTTCAGGGGATAAACCGGGGCGCAAGGCCAGGCAATGGGAATTCATCCAAACGGCGGGGACAGTTCCGAGAAGCGGAGCCGGAGCCACACCGAGATCGAGTCCCGCACGGCCAAAATCCGCAATCATCCAGATCCCCTCCATCACCATGCCGATGTGTCCCTGTCGGAACCCGGCAAAGGGGTCCCCTCCCTGGGGCCCGGCCACAAGATGGTCCCGATGAATCAGGTCGACACAAAACTGCAGGGCCTCGATGTTGTGCGGGTCATCCAAGGTGCAGCGCCGCCCATCCTCACTAAAAAGACGCCCCCCGAACTGCCGCATGATGGTATAAAGATTTGTTCGCAACCAGGTGAACGCAAAACCCTTTTCCCCCAATTGGTTGATTTTACGGATGGCCTCCAGAAATTCCTCCCGGTTGGTGGGTGGCTGCGGCCGACCTGTCTCATCGACGACTCCGGCCCGCCGGAAAAGCTCGGCATTGTAATATAAGCCCACGGGATGAATGTCCCACGGGATCGCCCTCATTCGGCCGTCGAAAGTGACGGCATTCACTACCTGAGAATCAAAATCCCCCGAAGCCCAACCGTCCCGGTCCCGCAAAACCCCGAGATCCTCCAGCAAGTTAGCCCGTGCGAAGCGCGGAAGAACATCGGCATGCACCACAAATATCTCCGGGCCACGACGGGCCAACCCCGCGACAAAAAGCTTGTTGTAGTAGAGACCCGCATCCATCCGCTGCATCGAAACCCTCACATCCGGGTTGGCGGCATTGAATTTTTTTACCAATCCGAGGGTTCGTCCCCCATCCGGACCGGCAAACATGTTCCACCAACGCAGTTCCTGCACCCCGGAATGCGGCTTCCCCTTCCAACCCGACCCGAAAAGACCCAGAAGCACGAACGCCGAGAGAAGAGCAATTCCCGAGACGGCGACTCGGGCCGTTCCGCTCACGGGAGCGCCGAACCTCTCAGACAGGTATACGCCTTCTCATCGGCACAATTGTATAAGACCAACCAATCCCCGCCGGGCAAAGCAAGCACGCCCGGCATGTAGGCGTGGCGGTCACGTGATTCGATGACCACGGGTTGAGACCAGCTTTTCCCACCGTCCTCACTGAACATTCCCCGCAGCCGGATTTTCATCAGGCTAGGATTGCCGCCGGGAGTGGATGGCTCGGAAGCATCTTCGTCAGTTGCGAAAACACACAGGATCCTTCCGTCCTCCTGCCGTGCG
>RFMG01000086.1 GCA_009927835.1 Verrucomicrobiota bacterium
CCAGGGTGACCTCCGGCAGCTCCAGCGAGTTCAGGGCGAGGTTGGGCTCACTGAAAATTTCCTGGCTTGCATTTTGGCGGGGAAATGCAGGGACAGGGTGTTGCTTTTTTCCATCTTCCAGTCCGGAACGTTGGTGGAGGACTCGGGGGGGTGAGCGCCCTCATTCCGGCGGAGGGCATTTCCCTGCTGGGAGCTGTCCTGGTAGGCGTTGGTCATGGCTTTGGCGGCGGTACCCGTCGGGACACCATCGTCGTCAAATCGCCACCAGGCCACGGTTTGCGCGTGCAGGGTGGAAGACCAGCAGAGGCCCAAAAGACAAGGTAGAGAAAGGGCCCATGCGGAACGGCGATTCAATCCGAAAGAAAAATTCATCCAAAAACCATGCGGCCCCATGATTTTTTGGGAATGGCAAAAAACAAGGCCTCCATGTCAATTTTTGTTTCCTTCCGCACCATTGACAGCAGGCCCGTTTTTGTCGCAGAACCATGACTGATGGTGAGATCCCGCACTTTTGGTCGGCTTCCTGACGGGACGGAGGTGCAGGCGCACACGCTGGCAAACCCCGCCATGGAGTTGGAAGTGATCACGTATGGGGGAATTGTCACCCGTCTTCTGGTCCCGGATCGGTCCGGTCGCCGGGAGGATGTGGTTCTGGGGTTCAATCAGTTGGAGCCATACCTCGCCGGGCATCCTTACTTTGGGTGTATCACCGGTCGGGTGGCGGGTCGGATTACCGCAGGAGTATTTGAGCTGGAGGGGCATCGTTTCGCTTTGGCTGTAAACAACGGCCCCAACCACCTGCATGGTGGATGGGCGGGGTTGGATAAAAAAAATTGGCGGGCCGAGGTTCCCGCGGATTCCGAGGTGCCGGAGCTGCGGTTGCAACTGACCAGTCCGGACGGGGAAGAGGGATATCCGGGCACCCTCCGGGTGGAGGTGATTTATCGCCTTTTGCCTCCGGCGACCTGGGAAATAGATTATCGGGCGACGACCGATCGCCCCACTTTGGTCAACCTGACCCAGCACGCTTATTTTCATCTGGGCGGGGAGGGATCAGGGACAGTGGAAAACCATCGGCTGGAAATCCATGCCGACAACTTCATGCCCACCGACGGGGATCTGACGTTGCTTGGGGTGCCGGAATCGGTCGATGGAAAGCCTGATGATGTACGGGTTTCCCGCAGGTTGGGTGATATTTTGCCCTCTCTTCTGCACCAGCACGGAAACCTTTACGCCACCCGTCCCGCCACCGGGCTGCGCCGGGTAGCGAAACTATCCGAGCCGGAATCGGGGCGAAATATGGAGGTTTGGACGGACGAACCGGCAATCCAGTTTTATGCGGGCTCCTTTTTGGATGGGAGCCTGACCGGAAAATCGGGACACCCCTATCGTCGCCATGCCGGTCTTTGTCTGGAATGTCAGCGCTATCCCATGCCTGGCGGGCCCGAAGGGTTTGGCTCTCCCCTTGTCCTACCCGGGGGTGGGTATCGGCAAAAAACGCAGTATCGCTTTTCCGCCGATTAGCGGTCGCGTCGGGCGGCCTCGACCCAAGTCCGGGCTTCGCGCGTCAAACTCGGCCAATCCCCTTGTTCGATCATTTCCCGCCGGGCCAGAGCGGATCCCACACCCACCCCAACCGCTCCCGCTTGCAACCACTCCCGCACGTTCGCAAGGGTGACCCCGCCGGTGGGTAAAATTTTCAACATTGGCAAGGGGGCCCGGTAGGCT
>RFMG01000085.1 GCA_009927835.1 Verrucomicrobiota bacterium
GTGCAGGCTCTCCGCGGCCTTGCCCAAGTCGGTCGGGGCGGGGAGACGCAGGATCGATAACACCGGACAGGACTGGAGGGATTGCTCCAGTGGCTGGGTTTGGGCAGGGAAAAGGCTCTTCACTTGCATTGTTTATACTTTTTTATAATGTATACACTATATGAAAACAAAGCAACCCCTGGTCACCCCTTCGGCCGGGCCCGCCCTCTCCACCTCGGCTCCACGCTACGCCCAAATCATGGTGCAATTGGAGTCGGAACTTCGCCGGCGTCGTCCGGGCGATGTGGTGCCCAAGCAGAGGGATCTGGCCGCCCGATTCGGTTCCAGCATGATCACAATCCGCCGTGCCATGATGGAGTTGGGACGGATGGGCTTGGTGGAGGCAACCCGGGGGCGGGGTACGGTGGTCCGTCGTCCCACCGTGGTGGATGCCCACACCGGGGTCTCCAGTTGGACCGATTCCATGATGGGGGTCGGCGGTCATCCCCAAACCGCATGGACACGGATCCGCACCGGTCAAGGAAGCGAGCGGGTACGGCGGTGGCTGGGGCTGAAGTCCGGGGCGGAAGTGGTGACCCTCCAGCGTCTGCGCATGCTCGATGGCAAACCGGCATGTTTGATGGTCAACCACCTGCCTGCCGATCGGGTCCCGGGTCTCGAGCACGAGGGGTTGGACGATCAGTCCCTTTACGCGGTTCTGCAGCGCCGCTTCGGTTTCAAGCCGTCCTATGCGGACGAGGAGGTGAAATCCCGCCCGAGCCAAAGCTCCGAACGTGCCGCTTTCGGCAAGGATTGCCGGACGGTGGTTTGTGTCCAGCGGCTGACCTACGACAAAAATGATCGGCCCATCGAGCTGGCCCAACTTTCCGCCCCGGCAGATTCCTACACCTACCGGGTTCGGTTGGTGGTGGATCCGGCCGCGGCAAGTTCCGCTTCCCAGCCGGGATCGGTTTTTTCCTCCGCATGGTTCCGGAGAGCCGGCTAATGCGGGCATCTGACCATCCGA
>RFMG01000137.1 GCA_009927835.1 Verrucomicrobiota bacterium
CCGTTCGGCCGGAATGTTCCCGCTGGAAAGCAGGCCCGTCCCTCCGATCTGATTCGCGGCGTTAGGCCACGATTTCGGTGACGCGACCGGCGCCCACCGTCTTTCCACCCTCACGAATGGCGAAGCGGATCTGCTTCTCCATGGCGATGGGGGTGATCAGTTCGACCTCGATGTCGACATTGTCTCCCGGCATGACCATCTCGACGCCGGCTTTCAAGGTGACCACGCCCGTCACGTCCGTCGTCCGGAAGTAGAACTGGGGGCGGTAGCCGTTGAAGAATGGAGTGTGACGGCCGCCTTCGTCCTTGCTCAGGACGTACACCGTGGCCTTGAACTTGGTGTGGGGCTTGATGGTTCCGGGCTTGGCAATGACCTGACCCCGCTCCACATCCTCTTTTTTCGTTCCACGAAGGAGAAGACCGACGTTGTCGCCCGCCTCCGCTGTATCAAGAAGTTTGCGGAACATTTCAACGTCCGTCACGACGGTCTTGGCCGTCGGCTTGATTCCGACGATCTCCACTTCTTCCATCTTCTTTAAAATTCCGCGTTCCACACGGCCTGTGACAACGGTTCCACGGCCTTCAATGTTGAACACGTCCTCCACCGGCATCAGGAAAGGCTGATCCTTGGGGCGCTCGGGAATCGGGATGTACTTGTCGACCGCTTCCATCAATTCCAAAATGCACTTGGCCGCATCGCTCTTGGGGTCTCCGGACTCCAGGGCTTTCAGGGCGCTGCCTTTGATGATCGGAATCTTGTCGCCAGGGAACTCATACTTGGAGAGAAGTTCGCGAACCTCGACCTCCACAAGCTCGAGCAAATCCTTGTCGTCCACCATGTCGACTTTGTTCAGGAAAACCACCAGGGCGGGAACTCCCACCTGACGGGCCAACAAAATGTGCTCGCGGGTCTGGGGCATCGGGCCGTCGGCCGCACTCACCACCAGAATCCCGCCATCCATCTGGGCGGCACCCGTGATCATGTTTTTCACATAGTCGGCGTGCCCAGGACAATCCACGTGAGCGTAATGCCGATTGGTCGTTGCATATTCGACGTGGGAAGTGTTGATCGTGATGCCGCGCTCTTTTTCCTCGGGCGCGTTGTCGATCTGATCGTAGGCGCGGGCCTCGGCCAAACCGCTTTTGGAAAGGATCGTTGTGATGGCTGCGGTTAAAGTTGTTTTCCCGTGATCAACGTGCCCGATAGTGCCGATGTTGACGTGGGGTTTCGAACGGTTAAATGCCTCTTTCGCCATAAATTCTAATCTCCTTGCCTTGCGGTTGCAGATCTCCTGATTCGCCGGAAAGAACCCCGCCGACAGTGTCCCCACTCGGGGTTTCACCGCGACCGAGCCCATGACCGGGTTTGAACCGGTGACCTCGTCCTTACCAAGGACGTGCTCTACCAACTGAGCTACATGGGCGAGATGGAATTCGAAATGAATTCCGGAATTCGCCCGGCGTTTTCCCTTCGGCACGGAAACTGCTGTAAAGCCTTGCGACTCGTGCAGAAATCACGCCAACGGGAATTTGTAATCATGCCTTCGCCCCAACCCCCCTGTCAACACCCTCTTACGAAAAAAATAAGATTTTTTTCAGGATGTGGATAACATTCGAATAACGTAGTAACCCAAACCCAAAACCGCAACCGCACCCCCCAACGCCAAAATCCAGATCGGGCTTCCAGCCTCCCCTTTCCCCTTGATGGGAGACAAGTTACGAAAATTGTCAGGGATCCCCTCGTCCACGCCAATCTCCATTTGAAACGAGGCCCCTGCCTGCGGAATTGCAAGCGCTGCGCGGGGAACCGCCCCCTCGTAACGGAAGGGAATCTGTCCGAACTGCAGTCGGTCCCTGTCCTGCAACAAAGCCTCCGTGATTTTTTCATCGTTCACACGCGTGCCATTCGTCGACTCCAGATCACGCACACGGTACTCCACGCCCTCCAAAACCAGCTCCGCATGCCGGGAGGAGATACTTCCGTGCACAACCTGAACCTCGTTCCCATCGACCCGTCCGACCGCCACTCGCGGTCCGACCAGATCGATCGTCATCTGGGGAATCTCTTTGCTCTCGGAAACAAGCCTCGGCATCTGCTTTCCTTATCCTCTCTTCTTTTCCGCGTCCAGCAGGTCGGCAAACTGCCGGAAAAAATACCCCGCATCATGAGGGCCTGGCGCCGCCTCCGGATGGTACTGCACCGAGAACGCCCCTCCCGCACTCAGCTGGATCCCCTCACACGTTCCATCATTCAAATTGACGTGGGTGACCTCCACCTCCCCCCGGGGCAGGGATTCGGGGTCGACCGCGTAGCCATGGTTCTGGCTTGTGATCGATACCTTGCCCGAACGCAAATCCTTCACCGGCTGATTCCCTCCCCGATGACCGAACTTCAGTTTAAAGGTCTTCCCCCCGAGCGCGTGGGCCAACATCTGGTGCCCGAGGCATATTCCAAAAATAGGCTTTTTTCCGACCAAATCCCGAACCGTTTGATGGACATAAGTCGGTACGGAGGGATCCCCGGGACCGTTCGACAAAAAGACACCATCCACATTCGCTTTCACAATCTCAGCCGCCGATGCCTGCGCGGGGAAGACCACGGGTTGGATTCCCTCCGCCCGTAACTGCCGCAAGATATTTCTCTTCATCCCGCAATCGATCGCCGCCACCCGGTGGCGCACCGCGGGCATCCTGGTTTTTTCGCTTCCCAGCCGGCCCGGAAAATCCAACCCCTGCGGATCCCATTCGTACGATGTTCCGCAGGTCACCTCCGCCACATAATCCTTGGCTCCCAACCCGGGCCACTCCCTGGCCCTTTGAACCGCCTCGTCCGGTTTCATCCCCTTGCTGGACAGCACCCCCTTCATGGCCCCCATGGTCCGCAACTTCCGGGTCAGGCACCTCGTGTCCACCCCCTCCAGCGCCGGCACCTTGTGCCGTTGTAGATACACCTCCAAGCTTTCCCTCTCCCGCCAGTTGCTCCCCCTCCGCGCCAGTCGACGCACCAACAGACCCGCCACCTGCGGCCGATCCGACTCCTCGTCCTCGGGGTTGATCCCCGTGTTGCCAATCTCCGGACAGGTCAACGCCACCACCTGACCCCGGTAACTCGGATCGGTTAAAATCTCCTCATATCCGGTCATCGACGTGTTGAAACACAACTCCGCCGCCACCCACCCTTCATGACCAAATCCTCGACCCCGCAGGATCGTCCCATCCTCTAGAGCCAGTAGTCCCTCCATCTTCCGGAAAACCTTACGACCGCCCCGCACGCACGTCGAGGTCATGGCGGATTTTTCCATCCACAATTGTCAATATGGCCCGACCTTTCAACTCCCGCCCCTCAAAGGGCGTGTTTTTTCCCAAACTCCGGAACTCCGACTTTCTCACCGTCCACGCGCGTGCAAGGTCGATCACCGTGACGTCCGCCACCGCGCCGACCGCCAGCGATCCCCGGCCCAATCCGAAATACGAGGATGGAAAGGCACTCATTCTCTCCACAACGTCCCGCAGTGGCATCAATCCGCTGTGCACCAGCTCCGTCAGGTAGATCCCCAGCGCCGTTTCGAGACCCACAACTCCAAACGGCGCTTCATCGAACTCCACCTCCTTCTCGTACCCGCAGTGCGGGGCATGATCCGTCGCCAGAAAACGGATCGTTCCATCCACGACTCCCCTCTTGAGCTCCTCCACATCCGCCGCTGTACGCAAGGGGGGATTCATCTTGAAGGACGTGTCATACCCCTCCACCCGATCCTCCGTCAGGGTCAGATGGTGCGGGGACGCCTCTCCCTCAATCGGCACCCCCCGCCTCCTCGCTTCCCGTAAAATCCGGACCGACCCCGCCGTACTCATGTGCTGGCAAACCACCCTTGCCCCCGTCAACTCCGCCAAGAGAACATTCCGGGAGACGATGACCTCCTCCGCGATCCCCGGCCATGCCGGCAATCCCAGAATTCTGGACCACTTCCCCTCATTCATCACCCCACCGGCCGAAAGCGACTTGTCCTCGCAGTGATCCAACACGGGCAGATCGAACATTCTGGCGTACTCCAATGCCCTCCTCATCAACTCCGCACTCTGAATGCAGTGCCCGTCATCCGTGATGGCCACCACCCCCGCCTGGCGCAGGGACCCGATCGGCGCCAACTGCTCCCCCTTCTGGCCCAGGGAGATCGTGCCCGTTGGAAAAACATTCGCCACACCTGTTTCCCTCGCCCTCTGCCTCATCCACGCAATCGTGTTCGGCCCATCCGCCACCGGCGACGTGTTCGGCATCGCAATCACCGAGGTGAACCCCCCCGCCACCGCCGCAGCGGTCCCCGTGGCGATCGTCTCCTTCGCCGACTGTCCCGGCTCCCGCAAGTGCACATGGGGATCGATCAATCCGGGGGCAACAACCAGACCCTCCGCCTGGATGACCACGGCCTCTTTCGAGGGCTTTCCCTCGGCGATTTTTCCATCCCGGATCAACACATCCCCTTTCGCGTCTCTCCGGCTTGCGGGATCCACCACCCATCCTCCTTGAAGAAAGATTTCGCTCATGAATCTCCTCCCACTCCTTTCCCCCCCGAGACCAGATAGAGAACCGCCATGCGGACGGCCAAACCGTTCGTGACCTGGTCCAGAATCACCGAATTCGCACCGTCCGCCAACTCGCTCGCAATTTCCACCCCGCGATGGATCGGACCCGGGTGCATCAGCAGAACCCCGGGTTTGCAGCGCTTGAACCTTTCCGAATTCAGACCAAAGAGGGTCGCATACTCCCCGATCGATGGAACCCGGGCCTGAACCTGGCGTTCATGCTGGATGCGAAGCAGGTTGATCACATCCGCCTCCTCCAGCGCACCGTCCAGATGATGCACCACCTCCACACCCAACTCGGCAAACTCCTTCGGCAACAAGGTGGACGGACCAGCTAATTTTACCTTCGCACCCAACTTCGTCAGTGCCCATAGGTTGGATCGCGCCACCCGGCTGTGGACGATGTCGCCGATGATCAGGACTTGGACGCCCTCGATCCTCCCCAAACGCTCCCGAATCGTGAAAGAATCCAACAAGCCTTGCGTCGGATGCTCATGCGAGCCGTCCCCGGCGTTGATCACCGATGCTTTCAGTCTCTGGGCCAAAAAGTGGGCCGCCCCGGCGGAGCGGTGCCGGATCACGATGGTCCCCGCCTGCAGTGCTTCCAGATTCCTCGCCGTATCCTGCAGGGTTTCTCCCTTGCGAATGCTGCTCGTCTCCTTGTCCAAAGAGACGACATCGGCGCTCAACCGCACGGCCGCCAGCTCGAAGGAAATTCTCGTCCTCGTGCTGGGCTCGATGAACAGATTCACCACCGTCCTTCCCTGCAGGGAGGGCACTTTTTTGATCGGTCGGCCCAAAATCTCCTTGAAAACCGAGGCGGTGGACAACACCTGACCGATCTCCTCGGCGCTCAGCTCCCGCAGGGAGAGAAGATCCTTTCTCTGCCACACCCCGCTCATGCCTTCTCCCTTTCCAACACCACCGCATCCTCCCCGTCCACCTCTGCCAACCGAACCCGCACCCGCTCCTGGGGCGAGGTCGGAAGATTCTTGCCCACAAAATCGGGGCGAAGGGGCAGTTCCCGATGCCCCCGGTCCACCAAAACCGCCAGTTGGATGATCCTGGGACGACCCAGGTCGCACAAGGCATCCAGGGCCGCACGGATCGTCCGTCCCGTGAAAAGAACATCATCCACCAAAATCACCGTCTTGTCCTTCAGATCAAAGAGAACCTCCGACCCTTTCGGCACCGGAACATTGCTCGCCAAATCATCCCGATGAAAACTGATATCGAGGGAACCGACCGGCAAGGGAGTCCCTCCCTCGATCGCCTGAAACTCCTTGGCCAGCCGATGGGCCAAAGGCACTCCCCGCGTTTGGATTCCCACAAGCGCAAAGTTTCCTTGGGGATGTTTTTCGGAAAATTCGTGGGCCATCCGCCGTACCGCCCGGCGTACCGCCTCCCCGTCCATCAGCTTTTTGTCTGCCATTCTCGCCTCCTTGAGGAACTCTCAGGTTCCCGTTAAAGGACGCGTCTTGCGTCATTCAGACTCTAACCAACCCCTTTTTCCTTTGCGATATCTTTTTCGCGACTGGCCCGCCAGGCAGCGCGATGTTTGACAATCCAATCCAGCAGCCCCTTCTCAAAACCCACGTCATGCCCCGCCTGCTCGCTTAAATGCCATTTGTGTTTCAAAATCTCCTCCCGCTCCAAAAGAAACTCCCGATACAGGGCCGAGTTTTGAAACACCGACTTTGGATCCAAGGAAAATTTAGGGCTACCCTTACCATCCATATCCACAATTTGGTCCTTTATGGATATTTCGCAAGTGGGAATCGGAGTACTGGAAAAAATATAAATCGCTTAGGAGGAGATGCTTGGAAAAAGTACTTTTGACACAATTTTGCCGAATTCAGAAAACACCTGCCCCGATGGGCCCAAGGGGGAAGCCAAAACAACCGGTTCCCCAGCATCTCCGCCTTTTCTTGTTTCCGGATCCAAAGGAATCTCCGCAAGCAACGGAACCTTCTGCCGTTCTGCCTCCCTTCTTCCGCCTCCGGTTCCGAAAATCTCATGCCGCTGCGCCGATCCCGGAACGGTGAAATAACTCATGTTCTCCACCACTCCCAAAATCGTCACATTCACTTTTCGGAACATCGCAATCGCCTTTCTTGCGTCCACCAGGGCCACCTCTTGCGGGGTTGTCACGATCAACGCACCGTCGAGCGCCACCGTCTGCACGATCGTCAACTGGATGTCTCCCGTTCCCGGAGGCAAATCCAGAACCAGCAGATCCAAATCCCCCCAAACCACCTGGCGAAGGAACTGCTGCGTGAATCTTGTGACCATCGGCCCCCTCAGCGCCGCCGGGCTGTCATCCCCCAACAACATCCCCATGCTCATCAACTTCACCCCATGACACTCGGCCGGAAGGATGCGCTCCGTCCCCTCCTCCACCCGCACCCCCTCCCGACACCCCAACATCAACGCCTGGCTCGGCCCATAAAGATCACAGTCACACAAACCGACCCTGTGCCCGCTTTTTGCAAGACTCACCGCCAAGTTCGCCGCCACCGTCGATTTGCCAACTCCGCCTTTTCCGCTCGCCACCGCAATGATCTTTCCCACTCCCTCAATCCCCTGGGGCCCGGTGGAGGCAATGGCCTGAGGAGGGGCCACCTCCGTCTCAACGATCACACTCGTGACTGGGGCATACCCTTGTAGGCAGTCCCGGATCTCTTTTCCGATCTTTTCAGGCACAGACGGATCGGGAGTCGTCAGCCTTAACTTCACCTTGAGCTCCTTCCCGGCTAGCTCCATGTCCTGCACAAGGCCAAACGAGACGATATCCCGGCTGAACCCGGGGTACTTCACCTCTCGCAACCTCTGCACCACCTCCTCCCGCCATGAATGGTTCTCTCCGCTCACTGTTCCATCATGACACAAAGACACCCCCCACTCCAATGGAGAGAACTCGGAAGAAAACCGGGATGACAGGGAAACGTTGCCGGAACGGCTCGACTCAACTTCCGAGGGCTTTTTCCAATCTCTTCACCCCCTCCGCCACACGCCCGCCGGCCTCCTGCATCTGTTCCGAGCGGGTCCCAAGACCCAGGGTGAAAAGAATCAAAGCTCTCGCCTCCTCGGGCGTAGCACCAATCGCCCTCATCGCCGGGGGAATTCTCATCTCCCGGGTCACACAACCGCTCCCTCCCCGCACCGCCAAACCCACCCGATCCAGCACCAATGCCAAACTTTCCGCCTCCAAACCTGCAAAAGTGAAAGCGAGATGCTGCGGACTTCGTCCCGGGCCAACCTTCGGACCATGCAATTTCGCGCTGGGCACTCTTTGAAGAATCCCCTCCGCCAAAACTTTTTGGGCCTCTCCCGCCTCCCTCCTGAAATCATCCCCCCTTTTTTTCCACTCCTCCACCGCCGCTCCCAGCCCCACGATTCCCGGCAGATTCTCCGTGCCCGCTCGCCGATCCCCCTCCTGCCTGCCGCCCTCCAGCTGCGCCCTCCACGGAGTGCCGGAGCGTATCCACAAGGCACCCGAACCCTTCGGCGCGCCCAGCCGATGACCCGACAACGCCACGAGGTCCGCTCCCTCATCCTCCACCTCCATCGGAACCCATCCCGCCCCGTGGGTCGCATCCACCAGAAGTTTTGCCCCCGCCTTTTCCGCAAACTTCCCCGCTTCCCGGATGCTTTGCACCGTCCCGAGATCGTGGTGAGCCAAATGAACACAAACCAAACCCGCTCCCGATCCGGCCTTCACCCCTTCCCATCGGTACCTCCCCTCCCCATCCACCGGCACCCGCACCAGGATAAAACCCCCACCTTCCAATCGCCGCGCCGCACTCTCGACCGCCGGATGCTCCATCCCACTCAGATAAAGCGTCCCCTTTCCCACAGAGCCCCCCCATCCATGAATGGCTGACTGCACCGCCTCCGTTCCGCCGGAAGTAAACACCACTCCCTCCGCCTCTTTCGCCCCCAAAAAATCCGCCACTCTTTGCCGGGCTTTCTCCAGTTCCTCCCTCGCCTCCCTGCCCTCCCGATGTCCTCCGCCGGGAGAGGCTTGGATCCCGACCAAGTACCTCAGCATCTCTTTCTGCACCGACGGAAGAAGAACTCCCCCGGCCGCATGATCCAGATAGATCCGTTCAGGGCTCATCAGCCTGCCCGGCCAAACTTCCGCTCCAGCTCCGCCTTGCTCAATAAAATCATCGTCGGTCTGCCGTGCGGGCAGGTGTACGGAAGCTCACACGCCAAGAGATCCGCCAGCAAACGCACCCCCTCCGGCTCGGTCAACCGGTCATTCGCCTTGATCGCATGCCGGCAAACCGTCTTCGCGATCACCTCCTCACTTAGCTTCCTGTCCTTTCGTGCCCCCACCCCGCCCACCTCCAGATCCGCCACCACTCCCCGCACAAACTCCTCCACCGCCAGGGTCCTGATCCTGGGAGGCAAGGCATCGATCAGAAATGAGTTTCCCCCCATAGGCGAGATCCCCAGGCCGACTCTCCCCAACTCATCCAGCCGCTGTTTCAAAAACTGGGCCTGCACGGGCGGAAACTCGATCGTGACGGGATAAAGAAGTCGCTGACCCGAAACCTCCTCCTGCGCCACCTGCCTCAGAAGCTGCTCGAATAAAATACGCTCATGCGCCGCATGCTGGTCGATCAGCACCGCCCCTCCTTCTTTTTCCGCCACGATGTACAGATGGTCGATCACCCCAAGATATCGCCAGCCTGCGGGAATCCCCGGGGCCGACTCCACCTCGAGCCCGAGGGACCTCTCCGCGGAGGGCAC
This sequence comes from Verrucomicrobiota bacterium, assembly GCA_009927835.1. GTDB lineage: Bacteria > Verrucomicrobiota > Verrucomicrobiia > Methylacidiphilales > Verrucolacustridaceae > Verrucolacustris. The sequence goes on from RFMG01000137.1 coordinate 9,342, forward strand.
TGAGGTCAGGCTCGCCGACAGCAAGGGCGAGGGTTGATTCGATGTGGAGTGGGTTGGCGATAGACCCGCCAATCCGTGATTTGTTACCGAGGCCATCGGAAGAGGTCCCACTGCACTGCCCCGCAACACCTCAGCCACCGCTCCGCTGACAAACCTCCGGATATCCCCATCCTGGCGGAATCGAACCTCCCTCTTGGCAGGGTGAACATTCACATCCACCCCGGCGGGATCCACCTCGAGAAAGAGAACCGCCACGGGAAAGCGCCCCCTCATCAGGGCATTGTGATACCCCTCGAGAAGGGCCGCATTCAGGCTCATGCTTTGCACCGGTCGGCCGTTCACAAACAAAATCTGCTCCGCCCTCGTTGCCCGACTCACCCCGGGTCGCCCTATGTATCCCCTCAACCTCATTCCCCCGTCCTCCACATCCAGGGGTAGAACCGACCCCTTCCACTCCTTTCCAAAAACCGCACCCAATCTCTCCTCCAAGCCCGCCCGTCCCGCATCCTGCCAAAAAACCGCCCCATCCCGCCGCAGAACCCAACTGACATCGGGTCGTGCCAGTGCGGTCAGACGGATTCCCTGCTCGATATGTCCCCACTCCGTCTCCTCCGTTCTGAGAAACTTTCTCCGTCCCGGCACATGGGAGAATAGCTGCCGCACCTCGATGCTGGTCCCCGCGGGACACCCCGTCTGTCCCGCCCGGATGACTTTCCCGCCATCGATCACCACCTCGGTTCCCTCCGCAGCCTCCGCCTCCCTCGTCCTCAGCGTGAAACGGCTGACCGATGCAATGCTCGGCAACGCCTCTCCCCGAAACCCATAGGTGCGGATTCCCAGCAGGTCCGAAGCCTCCCGAATCTTGCTGGTGGCATGACGCTCCAACGCCAAAAGCGCATCTTCCGGCCCCATTCCATGCCCATCGTCCGTTACCCGAATCAAAGACCTCCCCCCCCTCTCCACACTGATCTCCACCTTCTTTGCCCCCGCATCCAGGGAATTTTCCACAAGCTCCTTCACCACCGAGGCAGGCCTCTCCACCACTTCCCCTGCGGCAATCCGGTTGGCCACCACTTCCGCCAAAAGGCGGATCCTTTGGCTCATCCTTGACCTCCCCTCAGAGCGCGGGACGAACCCCCAAATGGGAGGTCAACCGCTCCAACTCCTCGGGCGAAGTGTAGGGAAGCTCGATACGACCCCTCTCCGCCCGACCCACAATCCTGGCCCTTGTTCCCGTCGCCCGTTGCAGCTTCAACTCCAGATCCCGCCAATCCGCAAGCTGGGAGTTTTTTTTCCTCCGCCCCCTTGTTCCGCCGGTCTGACGCCGCACGAGGGCCTCCGTTTGCCGCACGCTCAATCCCCGCTTCACCACCTCACGGCCTACCGCGCTCTGGGCCGCAGGCTCGCTCAATCCCAAAATCGCTTTCGCGTGCCCGACGGAAAGCTGTTTGGAGCGCAAAAGATCCCGAACCTCCCCGGGGAGGGATCGCAGCCGAAGGGCGTTGGCAACCGTTGCACGGTTTTTTCCAACCCGCTCCGCCACCTCCTCCTGCCTGAGGCCGAACGTCTCGATCAGCGTTGCGTACCCGTCCGCCTCCTCCACCGGATCCAGCTCCGCGCGCTGCAAGTTCTCGATCAGCGCCAGTTCGAGCACCTGCTGATCGGTCGCGACCCGAACGATCGCGGGAACCTTGGTCAAATTCAGCTTCCGGGCCGCCCTCCAACGCCGCTCCCCGGCAATGAGCTCATACCCGCTCCCCTTGGGGGAACGGCGGACCACCAGAGGCTGGAAAATTCCGCGTGACCGGATCGAGTCCACCAATTCCGCCAAATTTTCCTCGGCAAAAACCCGCCTCGGTTGAAGCGGGCTGGGATTCACCTCCCCGATGGAAAGCTGCAGAACCCGCTCTCCCTCCTCCACCCGCACCTCAGGGGAGCTGATCGGGGGACTTGCCGGCGGGGGGACTTTGGTGCCCCCCAAGAGAGCGCCCAAACCTCTGCCCAACGGGGACTTTGCCATTCGGGTCACGCTAAGGTTTGCCCTGCCCCCGTCAATCCAACCCCCCCTGCCCCCAAGAATAACGTGGGAACGGAAAATCCGGGCCCTCAGCCGCGGAGTGGCAGGATCTTGCGGAGAGCCAAAAAACCGAGAAAAAGAAGACCGCCCACAAAATAGCTTCGGGAGGATGGCTCGGGCACCGCTACCGCTCCAATCCGATCGATCGCATTGGAGTAGGAGGAGATTCGAATGAAATAGTTGTCGTCCGATTCGCTCGAGTTGAACTGGTTGCTGGCCAGGGAAAAGCCGCTGTTTTGAACATACGCACCCAGTCCGACCAGATACCACTCGCTCCCGATCTGCCGAAAAAGAGCGCTTCCGGAGTCATAGATCGTCAACGCTGCCTCATTCACACCCACATTGCTGTTGAACTGGGTGCGCAGAAGATCGGAGGTGTACCCCCCCACCTGAACCCCGCTGATCGCCCCATCCACGAGGTTGGTTCCCCACCTTTTGATCGCTGTCGAGGAATCACCCCAGGTGACAGGATTCGCGCCGAGGAGAGATTCGCTGGCCCGTCCCACCCCGTACCCGACGAGGTAGGAGTTTCCCCCATCTCCCAAGGGGTTGGTATTTAAGCGTACTCCGCTGAGTCCGGGATCCGATGCCAGGCGCACCAGTTTCATATCCGCTGTTCCGATCGCCACCGCAGGAGAGGAGTCCAACAGATAATCGACGAATCCCACCTTCACACTCGTCAAAGGACCCACGTGCCCCGCCGTCAGCACGTACCTGTTTCCCAGGTACACCCCGGTGCCGATGGGCCCCGATTCGTTCCGCATTTGCACCACATTGTCCCAAGGCAGACCGCCTCCGGGATTGTCTAAATTGGCGCTGTTGCCCTGACTAAAAAAAACGATTGCATGAACAGGAGCCGCCGCCAGCGAAACCCCAAAAGCAAAACCGCGGATGAACCGTGGGATCCTCACAACCATACCTTATCGAAAAAAACCGATTTTTCAACAGGTCCCCGAGGGGAGGCTCTCCTTCACTTCGATCGCTTGGGCGCATGATACCCAAAAAGTCTTCTTCTTTGGATCAGCTTGACGACGGGGGTCGGGACGTTCTCTTGCCAACCGGGTCGGCCGCTCCGAATGTTGCGCAGGATTTCGGAACTTGAACACGGAGGCAAATCCTTCTCCGTGGCATTCAAATTCACAATCTTTCCGCGCCGGACCAGATACTCGTGAATTTCACGAATCGGCTCGGGAACCTTGAGGGTGTGACCCGTGACAAACTTCCCATCCACGGGATCGTAGCCCGGATACACAAGAAGCTTCACCCCGGGCAGGAAAAGCCTGCCCATCGCCTCCATGATTCCCCCCGGAAGATCGTTGTAAAAATGCTCATCCAACATTTTGCTCAACAGCGGCACCCCGATCACAAAGCCCAACGAACCCTTCGTCCTTTGGGTCAAATACTGGGCGAGTCGGTGAAAACGAAAGATGCCCGTCACCAGGACGGTCTTTTTCAAGGCCCCCATGCAATCCACCCGATCCAAAAAGTCCTCCATGCCCGCTTTTCGGTGGCGAACCAGATTCCGCATCGTGATCTCGTTCACCTCCACGATCTCCTTTCCCTTGTTCGCGGGGTCGTTCCGGAAGATTGCGGAAGCCCTCTCCATCATTCTGAGATGAAATTGGGTGATCGGGCGGTAGTGACCCCGCAGCAGAAGGATCGATTTGCCGTAAAAGGAGTCCTCCGCCTCCAGATTCGCCCCCGTCGCCGAGAAGAGGGCCACCGGGGTCAGGTTCGAATGCACCATCCTTAGGCTCATCAGCCGGTTGTCCACCCCTTGAAACATCGGTCCTCGGAAATCCACCATGTCCACCTCCACCCGGCCGGGCCGGATCCCATCCATGAGCCGATTCAGGATCTCCGGGGGTCTCCTCCAATGGGTGAAAGCCGCATGCACCAGATTCACCCCCAGGATTCCGAGAACCTCCATCTGTTCCGCGTTGGTGTCGTCTTTCAACCTCACATGAATCACGATATTTCCCGGCGGACAGTTCGGCTGGGTCTGGAAACGGATTCCCATCCACCCCTTTCCGTCCCCTGTGAACTTATGGCTCCTGGCAGCCACCGTGTCGGCAAAGACAAAAAAACGGCTCCGATCGCCCCGCTCCTGACCCAATCTCTCCAGCAAAAGTTCATACTCGTGGTCCAACATCTCCCGTAGCCGCTCCCGGGAAACAAAGCGGTGGGCGGTGCCATAAATCGCGTTGCTGAAGGTCATGTCGTACGCCGACATGCTTTTCGCCACCGTCCCGGCCGCCCCTCCTGCCTGGAAAAACCAGCGGGCCACCTCCTGGCCCGCACCGATCTCCGCAAAGGTCCCGTAATGCTTTCCGGAGAAGTTGATCTCCTTCGCTTTTTCGTCCGTCGTCAGGAGGTGGGTGATTTTTTTCATCCCCGGGCCCGGCTCACCCACGGATTTCGGCGAATCGAAAACCGCCAGGGAAAGTTTGCAGCGGGCCCCGCGTGGCTCACCCCCACCCGCCGTCCCTCCTTGATGTTGCTCCTCGGAACTCGCACCCCGTCATCTTCGATCCGAATCGGTCCGCAAACAAGATCACATCGATCCCACCGGATCAAAATGCCCAGAGCCTGCGTCAACGCGCCGGGTCCAGCCGTCAAACGGAAATCCGATGCGGATACCCGTCTCCTCCGAGCCATCCTCTCGGCTCCCTCCAAAGGTTCCACCCCCCGGATCAGCACCGCCGCCGCCACCCCCACGGGACCTGTGACCACGTTCATCATCCGGTGGATCCCGTAGCACAGGTAAATATAAGCCGTGCCGGGCGGGCCGAACATCGACTCGTTCCGTGGCGTCTTGCCCCGCCAGGCATGGGATGCCCGATCCAACGGTCCCCCATACGCCTCCGTCTCCACAATCCTTCCCGCACAACCATCCCGGGTCACGCGGATGATTTTTCCCAGGAGCGCGCGGGCCACGGGCACGGGATTTTTCCCATCATAAAAGGAGCGGGGAAGAATCCGGTTCACACGCCACGCGGCCCAAAAAGGGCGCTTCCAATCCGCACCAAGGTCGAGCCCTCTGAAATCGCCACTGGATAATCATGACTCATCCCCATCGACAACTCCGGCAAAGGGACCCCATGGGAATCCTGGAGCCGATCCCGAATTTCCCGCAACTTCACGAAGAACGGGCGCGCCATCTCGGGATCTTCACGGAAAGGCGGGATGGCCATCAAGCCGATCACCTCCAACCGGGACAAGGACATGACCTTCTGAAACAGCTCCCCCACCCTTTCCGGGGAACACCCGTGCTTGGCCGCCTCCCCACCCACATTGACCTCCAGCATGATCCTCATTCTTCTTCCGGTTGCCTCCAACCTTTTTTGGAGCTCTTGGGCCAAATCCCACCGGTCCACCGATTCGATCACGTCGAAACACTCCACGGCATCTTTCGCCTTGTTGCTCTGCAATCCCCCGATGAAGTGCCACTCACCCCCTACCGGCATCTCGGGTATTTTGACCTTCGCCTCCTGAACCCGGTTCTCCCCGAACAACCGGTGACCCAACTGCCAGACGACCCGGATCCTCTCCGGCTCCATCTTTTTACTTACCGCCAAAAGCTTCACCTCGCGGGCATCCCTCCCGGCTTTTTCGGCCGATAAAGCGATCTGCTTCTGGATCGAGTGATAGTTTTCTTCAAGGGATGCGTTCATGATTAGGCACGCTTGGTTTGCATTGGCGATAAGGTCGGATAATAATGGTCTCCCTATGCAAGTGGAGTCTTTTCGGGTGTTTCGGGACCTGGTCGAAACCCGGTCCTTTAGCCGATCCGCCAGCCTGAACGGGATCACCCAGTCAGCGGTGAGCCAGCAGCTCCGCTCCATCGAGGTCCGGTTGCGTGTTCCGCTTTTGGAGCGCACCAGCAAGCAGTTCGCCCTGACCCGCGAAGGCCAGCTTCTCTATGAGGCCAGCCGGGAAATCATCGGCTACTACCAGCGCTTTCAACACCAGCTGGAGGAGATGCGCAATATCATCTCCGGGACGATTCGTCTGGTGGCCGTTCCCAGCCTCGGCCTGCACGAACTTCCCCCCTACATCAAAGATTTTCTCAAAGCCTTTCCCCAGGTCAAAATCCAGGTCGATTACCGCCGCTCCAACGAGGTGTATGAGTCGGTTGCCGCGGGGGATGCGGACGTCGGTTTTGTCGCTTTTCCCTCCCCGCGCAAGGGGCTCAAGGTGGAAACCTTCAAAAAGGACACCCTGCACATCATTTGTGCGCCGGGGCATCCTCTCCTGAAAAAAGGGCCCGTTGACCTTGCTCAACTCGGCCAGACAAAGATCATCTCCCTCGCGCCTGAAATGCCCACCCGCCAAGGGTTGGATCGGATCCTCGCCACCAGGGGTCTCAAATTTCAGCCGATGATGGAGTTCGATAACGTCGAGACCTTAAAACAGGCGGTTGAGATCAACGCGGGAGTCGCTTTTTTACCCGCCTCCGCTGTCGCCTCCGAGCTCGCCAAGGGATCGCTCGCCATTCTCCCCCACCTGGGAAAGGAGATCGTCCGTCCGCTTGGCATCGTGTTCCGCGCCAGCCGGATGGTCTCCCCCGCCGTGAAACGGTTCCTCAAGGCGTTGAAGACTCCACGGGAATCAACCCCCCCTCCGGTTTCCGATACCCCAGCGCCACCGCCTTCATGACCAGCTCGCCGCCCACCCCGATGACCCCTCAGGCCCGGGCTTACGAAACCATGCGCACCCAAGGCCTTCGCCTTACCTCCCAGCGCAAGACGATCACCGAGGTCGCTTT
>RFMG01000083.1 GCA_009927835.1 Verrucomicrobiota bacterium
CGAGGCAGGCGAAGGATCCGCCATCCTTGGAACGCACGTTTTCAAAAATCGGCCTCATGCCGACCTATCGTATCTGGCACATAAAAAGCGAAAAAGGCGAAAAAAAAGTGATCTTAGCATCAGAAAAAGGCATCTGGCTTGTAGTGGCCTGGGTTTCCTGGGTGGAGAATCAGTCTCCGATGCTGTTTTGCTAAGCCATATGGAGTTGCTCCTTTCTTCCGATTTGCCCGCAAAGGTTTTGGCCGATCTTCGGAATCTGGGCATTGAGGCGGAAATTGACACCGGGGCCTCGTTGGAGAAAAGCGTCCAAAGGGCAAGGCGGGAACAGACGGTTCTGATGGTGCCAGTGCAAAGCACGGATTTTCAGCCGGAGGTCCTGCGGCGTGCCCCGGGCGTGATCGCCCTGGGAAAAAAGGCGTTTGATCGATCCGGTCTGGCCGGTTCGGTGGCGACGATTCTTCGGGGGTTCTATCCGGAACAGTACCTCAACCATTTTTCGGTCCTGCATGGATCGGGTCCGAGCCAAGCCGTCTTTCGGGCCTATGAAAATCTTTCGATGCAGGAGGGCATCACCATTCCCCGCGGCAGCCATGAGCAGTTTTTGCACTACGGCAAAACCGGGGTGGAAGAGTTGCACCGGGCGGGAATCCTGCTGGGGGGATTTACGCGGACAGGCCGGGGTTATTTCGTGGAGCGGCGGGCCGCCGGCTTTCACATCTTGGGCCTGGTTCTGCAGGGGGTGTTGGAGGTTCATCCCGAGGGGCAGTCTTGTATTCAACATCGCGTCGGCTCCTGTTTTTTCATTCCCGCAGGCTTTCGCGGTTTTTATCGAGCCAATCGGCCGGCGGAATTCCTCTGGTTGCACATTCAGCCGGGCGCTTTCGGTCTCCCGGCGGGCGGACAGGCCCGAAAAACGAATTCATTTCGGGCCGCAACGTTCATGCAAACTGCGCGATGTTTTTTGGAGGAAAGCCGTAACTCGGAGTCGGATCGTTCCCTGGTGCTGCAGCGCCTGGTACAGCTGATGGAGCTGCAAATTTACCGTCTGGTCCGTAGCTTTGGTTTTGACAAAAGCGGGGACAGCGGGCGGGAGAAACTTCATCAAGTCGTCCAAAAGATTGAGGAGGACATCTCCGCGGAGTGGTCCGTGCCCAAATTGGCCCGCATTGCGGGTCTATCCGTTTCCAAACTGTATCGCGAAATCCACCAGCATTACCAAAAAAGCCCCGGTTCCCTGGTGGAGGAGATTCGAATCCGGCACGCCACGGAGCTGTTGTCGCATTTTGACCACAAGCTTCAGCAGGTGGCGGCCATGACGGGCTATGCCGATTCATTTTCCTTCTCCCGCGCTTTCAAACGCGTCATGAAGGTCAGCCCAAGCGAATATCGTCAGATGACCCGTTCCAATCAAAAATAAGCCGAATGCCCCCGCCTGCTCCCCGGAATCAAAATCGGACATGCCGGCATAAAAAAGCGACATTCCAAAAGGCGTTGAAATTCCCCAAGATCACAAAGTGATCGATTTGCTTTTTCCCCCATCCTTCCGCCCCATCTTTCTTTTGGGGATCGGTCATACAGGGTCGGGATGTAGCCAAAGGTGATCCTCCGCTGATATGTACAGGACCTTTCCCCATGTTTTCTTTGGGTGGACTCGCCGGGCAGGAGTTCTCTTTTTTGTGCTGATGGCTTGGATGGCCACGGGTCTGTCGGAAAATACACCCATGGATCCGTCCGCATCCGGTGCTCCTCCTCCTTCCGGGACAGTCCCTCATTGGAAACTTTTGACCGATAGGGCAGGTGGCGCGAAAGGTGCCATAGTTTTGAAGGATGGACGATTCCTGACCACCAGGACAGAGCCGGATGGGACAGGAAGTCAGGTCATTCTCAGTCAAAGCCGGGACGGTGGAGCCACCTGGGAGAATGCCACAACGATCTGCCGGAGCGGAGCGGATGTCAGTCTGGGCGATGGACATCTGATCGAGACCCGATCCGGTCTGCTGCTTTATTGCTACCGGGAAAACCGATTTGCCGGGTCGCGCGCCGCCGAGAGATCCTACGCGATTCGCGTGGCCCAAAGCACCAACGGAGGAG
>RFMG01000250.1 GCA_009927835.1 Verrucomicrobiota bacterium
TTGCATGGCGGTTTCATACTTTTCGCGGCCTTGGGAGTTTTGGCCCCCTTGGGTGAGCTTATCCCCCTCCTGGATCATGACATAGATTTGGAGGTAATCGTCCTGGGGGGATGCGGCGGAGTGGACTTGCGCGGGGATTGCCCACCCAAGGCAACCGATAAAAGCAATCCATAGAGTGTGCTTCATGAACAGGGATGAGAATTAGGCGATGAAAAGGGATTCGGGGCAAGTGAAAATCAGCCCCGTTGACGATAACTTTTCTATGTCTAAAGATAGGGATATGGATCTGGCCATTCCCCAGGGGGTTTTGGTGCTGAATCGCTTCTGGCAGGCGGTTCACATCTGTTCCGTGCGCAGGGCGTTCACCCTGCTTTACTTGGGGCACGCGCAGGTGGTGGAGGGAAACGGGGCGGGGGATGACTTTCGGACCTTTGATTTCCAGCGTTGGCGCGAGCTGAGCCGGGACTATGAGGGGGAGGATGCGGTGCGAACGATCAGCTTTCGGATCCGGATTCCCCGCGTGATTGTTCTGATGCTGTTTGATCGGATTCCCAAAAAGGAGGTCAAGCTGACGCGGCAGAACATCTTCGAAAGAGACTCCTATACCTGCCAGTACTGCGGGGAGGTGAAGGATCGGCGCGACCTGAATCTGGATCATGTCATCCCGCGGGATCACGGCGGCACGACGACGTGGGAAAATGTGGTTTGCTCCTGCATTCCGTGCAACACGCGGAAGGGGAACCGGAGGCCGCCGCAGGCCTCGATGAAGCTGATCCGCAAGCCGAAGAGGCCGAAGTTGAGGACGTTCCTGAACGTCCAAATTTCCCGAAACGGGCCCGAAACCTGGCGGCACTTTCTGGATTTGGCCTACTGGAATGTGGAGCTGAGCGACTGAAGAAGGGGGGCGGGGGAGCGCCCTGCGCGGGCTTGGGCGGTGCAGGGGAGCGGGCGCGGCTTTTCCCGGTGACCGAGAGAGGGATCTTTTTAGCTCATGCGGCGGTCGCCCCGATCAGCGGGCCGGCCCAAGCGGCGATGGATGCGTGGACGGCCGAGGCGGCCGCCGGAAGGCAGGAGGGGGATGAGGTTTGGGGCAGAGTCCGAAAGACAAGGGAAGTGGCGGGACGTTTTCTTGGCTGCGATTGGGATGAGGTGTCGTTGTTGGGACCGACGGCGTTGGGGTTGGGTTTGGTGGCTTTGGGGTTGAATTGGAAACCGGGAGACGAGGTGATTTTTGACCCGCTGGATTATCCTGCGAATGTTTATCCCTGGATGGATTTGGTCAGGCGCGGGGTCCGGCCGGTCGCCTTGGAGCGAAGTCCTGAGGAGGAGATTCGTTGGGCGACCATTGCGGCGAAAATTACGGCGAGGACAAAGTTGGTGAGTTTGGCGACCGCACACTACTTAAGCGGCCTGAGGCCGGAGCTGTCGGTAATTGGGCCCGAATTGAGGGCACGGAAGATTCTGCTTTGCCTTGACGGGATCCAGACGTTGGGAGTCTTGCCGACGGATTGGGCGGAGGCGGATTTTTTGGCGGCGGATGCCCACAAGTGGATGTTGGGACCCGTGGGGGCGGGCGTTTTCATGGTGCGACGAGGGGCTTGGGAGCGGTTGTCCCCGCCTCTCTTGGGTTCGTGGAACGTCGTGAGTCCGGATTTTCTGGCTCAGCCAAAGATGGTGATGGAGGGGGGAGGAAGAAGATATGAGCCGGGCAGTTTGAATCTTCCGGGGATCGAGGGAATGCGAGCCTCCCTCGAGTTGCTGGAGGGGTTGGGCCGGCCCGAGATCGCGGCTCATGTTTTGGGGCTGGCAGGGCGGATTCAAGAGGAGGCGCGCAGGAGGGGATTTTTGATCTATGGGAGGGGAGAGACGTCGCGGGCAATCACCAGCTTGCGGGAACCCAAGAGGGGATGGGGGGATTTGGCAAAAAAGTTGGAGGCGGCCCGGATTCGGGTCTCCTGGAGGAGGGAGCATCAGGGGACACTGCTTTTGCGTGTGTCCCCCCACATCTCGAACACGCAGGACGAGGTGGATGAATTTCTAAAAGTTTTGGGAAGAGCGGATTGACTCGAACTCCTTTTCTCGGCACGATTTTCAACTTACCCATCTTCTGGAATGAAACCCACTTACAACCCCTCCAAGCGCACCCGCAAGCGCCAGTTTGGCTTCCGGGCCCGCATGAAAACCAAGGGAGGGCGGGCTTTGATCGCGCGTCGTAGGGCACGCGGTCGTCGTCGCCTTCTGCCCAAAGGTGTGGAGCGCCACTACGCCCGCCACACCGGGGCGTGATCGGCGCCTGCCTCGGGCGCGCATTCTCCGACGCCGGCCGGACTTTCTGGCCATCCGCCGTGAAGGAGGCACTGAAAGTGGAGCTCAACTCAAACTCAACTGGCGCAAGCTGCCCCGGGAGGATCGTCGGATGGCCATCGTAGTCCCCAAGGCATGTGGAATTGCGGTGGTGAGAAACCGAATCAAACGTTGGGTTCGGGAAAGCTGGAGGCATCTGCAGTCGGAGGTTTCCCGCGGATCCGACTCGGTGTGGATTGCCCGGCCCTCGGCTGGAAAGGCGGGCATCGAGATTTTGCGCAAGGAGATGATCCGTTTGTACCAGCGGGCGGGATTATGGGAGGGGGGGCGATGAGGCATCTTTTTCTTTGGCTCATCCGCTGCCAAAGGGCATCGGCTCCTTTTTGGCGGACTCTTTTGGGGAGTCCCGGCTCCTGTTGCCGTTTTCACCCCACCTGCTCGGAGTATGCGATGGAGGGGATCGAGCGCCACGGGGTGATCCGCGGTGGTTTGCTCGCCGCCCGCAGGATTCTGCGTTGTCACCCATGGGGCGGCCCAGATCCCGACCCGGTCAAGGAGATGTTATGAAAAAGGGCGGGATGGACCGAAACTCCTGGATTGCGGCCGCAATCTGTTTCGCGCTGCTACTCCTGTATCCGAAGATTGTTGCCCACTACTATCCCCCTGGTCCGTCCAAGAAGGCGGCTGCGGGTCCAATGGTCTTGGCTCAAGGGGAACAAAAGAGCAACCCTGCATCTGTTCCGATTCTGACGCCCAAGGAAAGTTTGGCGCCCGGGTCGGTCACCCGGAAGGGTTCGGAGGAAACGGCAGTTTTGTCGAACAGCACGTTGCGCGTGATCTTCACTACGTGGGGTGGGGGAGTCCGCGAGGTGGAACTGCTGCAGCACAAGGCGGAGGGGGAAGGCAAAGAGACCCAAGTTCGGCTGAATTGGGGATCTCCGGACGCAATTTTTGAATTACGGGGATGGACGCCCCCGGGCGAGGGACTGGTTTGGAGTATCGAGAAAGCGGATCACGAAGAGGTGGTCTTGATCGCGCCCGCGCAAGTGGGGGGAGAGGTGAGGATTCGTCGAACCTTCCGGCTGACGGGGGAGTATGATCTCAGCTTTGTACAGGAGGTGGAAAATCTGGGCGGGGTACCGTTGGCCATGCCGGCCTATGCGTTGTCGGCCGGGGTGGGGGCTCCGGTCCATCTGCGTGCACAGGAGGAGGCCTACGTGGGTGGCGGTTGGTTTACCACGGACGGGACATACACCGCTCACAAGCTTCCCGAATTCAACGATTCGCGCTTCCTGTTTCTGTTCCCGCAAAAAGGAAAGGAGTTGGTGACGAGCCGGGAGGATCGGCCGGTGCAATGGGTGGCGGCAAAAAGCCAGTTTTTTGCGGTGGTATTGACGGCTCTGGGGACTCCGGCCTCAGGGGCGGAGGCACGGAAAGTGGAGTTGCGCGGGGAGAAAATGAGGGATGGAGGGGGGGCGGTGCCCGGGGTGGAAACCTGGATGAAATTGGCGGGATTTGATCTGGTGGCAGGCGGGAAAAATACCCGCACGTTCGGGCTGTATGCCGGCCCCAAAGAGGACTGGAGGTTGCGAAGACTGGCGCACGAGGAGGACAAGGTGATGGAGTTTGGGTGGATGGGAATCGTGAGCCGCCCACTCCTGGTGGTCATGAACACGATCGAGAAGGGTGTGGGTAATTACGGATGGTCGATCGTGATCCTGACGATTGTATTGAAGGCCATTCTCTGGATTCCGCAGGCCAAAGCGAACCAGAGCATGAAAAAAATGCAGATTCTCGCACCCAAGTTGAAGGAGATTCAGGAAAAGCACAAAGAGGACCCTGCAAAATTGAACACCGAGATGATGAAACTTTACCGGGACTACGGCGTGAATCCCCTGGGGGGCTGTCTTCCGATGCTCATCCAGATGCCGGTTTTTCTGGGCTTTTACTACATGCTGCTCAGCTCGGTGGAGCTGCGGGGCCAGGCATTTCTTTGGATCCATGATTTGTCGCGACCCGACACCATCGGGTATCTGCCCGGGTTGGGCCTACCGATCAACCCGATGCCTCTGATCATGACGGCTGCGATGGTTTGGAGCATGCACCTGACTCCCCAACCGCAAGGGGTGGACAATCCGGGGGCGAAGATGATGAAGTTGATGCCCGTCATCATGTTGGTGTTTTGCTATAATTTCAGTTCCGCGTTATCCTTGTACTGGACCGTGCAAAACTTTCTCTCCATCGGACAGTTGATGTACAATTTGCGCCAACCCATGCCGAAACTGGAAAAGGTGGCCAAGCCGGTGGAGATGGTCAAACGGGGCCGCTGGAAGGGCGGAATGTGGGGGCGGAAATGAGCCTCGGAACAGACCCCAAGGGCGCACGGGAGCTGTTGGAAAACATGCTTGGTCACTTGGGGTTTGCCTTCACGCTGGAGGAGGAGAGGCGCGGAGAGGACGCGGTGCTGCATGTCCGGATGCAAAACCCGAGCCGGCTGATTGGGCGGGAGGGGGAGACGGTGGATGATCTGCAGTTTTTGCTGAACCGGATGCTGGCCCGGGGGGACGAGCCTGCGGCCCGCGTGATTGTGGACGTGGAAAACTTCCGCAAGGAACAGGAGGCGGGGTTGCTGGCGGAAATCCGGGAGATGGTCGATCGGGTACGGACATCGGGGGAGACGGTGGAGCTGCCGCCGATGAACGCCTATGAGCGCAGGATTATCCATCAAGCTTTCCAGAATGACCCTCATGTGGAGACGGTGAGTCCGGCGAGCCCGTCCCGTTTGAAACGGATCCGGGTTCGCCCGCGTCGGCCGGCCCAAGCCTGAGCGGGGAACCTCACAGAGGCGGAGAGGAAGGGATCCCGCCCCGGGAGTCGTGGGCGAGCCGGGGATTGGCGGTCGTTGCGTGGGTTTTTCTTTTTGCGCTGTTGACGGGAAGCGGGCTGTACCTCGGGGGGGCCCGCCGAGAATTTGCGGGGCCTGCATTTTTATTGGCCGGCGGTCTTTGGGTGTGTCTCGCTCTTCGGATTGTGGAGGGATGGCGGAGCGGTCGCCGGGTTCTGGACTGGATGGATGCGCCGGTATTTCTTTTTTTGGGATATGCCGCGTGGGCCGTGCAGCGGGCGCCGTGTGAGTACTTTGCGCGGGTGGAGTGGCTGTGGGCCTCCCTGTACGGAGCGGTTTTTCTCAGCGTCCGGCACCAGCTGGGCGGTCGCCGGATGATCCCGTGGATTCTGGGCTGGTTCCTTGCGGTGGCTTTTTTGACGGAGCTTTACGGCTTCCTCCATTTCCGCACGGGGGCATATCCGATCGGCCCGGTTCCCATTTTGGGTTGGGAGATGGTGGAGCGGCCGGACTATGAGGCGCGGATGTCGGGAACCTTTGGGTGTCCGAACCATTTTGGAAATTACCTCGTTCAGGCAGGGCTGGCGGCGGTGACACTGGTCGTCTGGCCGGATTTGGCTTGGCCATTGCGGGCGATTGCAGGCTGGAGTGCGGCGGCGAGTTCGGTGGGGGTTGGGCTTTCCATCTCGCGCGGAAGTTTTCTCGGGTGGCTGATCGGAAACGGGGTTTGGTTGGGGCGCTGGCTGCGGCGGGGTCCGTTGAACTGGGCGGGAAAGCTGGTCCTCCTAAGCCTGGTGGTGGGGGCGTTGGCTGGAGCTCTATCGTTGGCCCGTGGGGATGAGAAGATCATGAAGCGCTGGGATATGCTGCTTGGAAAGAAAGGAGAGGGTTGGGAGCGGTTGCTGAGTGGGGAGGGGGATTTTCGGATCGAACTGGCCCGAAATGGCCTGGAGATATGGAAACAAGCGCCTTGGTTTGGGCATGGGCCTGCGAGTTTCGATCTCGAGCACCTGCGATGGGCCGCCTGGAAAAAGGGCACGCGGGCTGTTTTCACACACAACGACTACGTCAACACCCTTTGTGATTACGGCGCCGTGGGATTCTTTTTTGTGTCCCTGTTTTGGATTTATCTGGCGCTCTTTTTGTGGCACCGGGGGAAGAGCCGAGGAAGCGATTCCAAGGCAGACGCGTGCACGGGGCTGGGGTGGTCGGTGCGGCGCTGATGCTGGTTCACGCCTTGGTGGATTTCAACTACCACATACCTGCGACGGCCATCTCCTCGTTTTTGCTCCTGGGGATCGCAACGGCCGTCATTTGGCCCGAACGCGCGGCTTTGCGGAAAGCCTGGCTCCATGTTCTTTTTATGCTTCTTGCGACAGGGTTGGCGGTGGGAACCGCGGCTCGCGGATGGGGGACCTGGGCAGGGTGGAGATCGATTCCCGAAAAAGGCGCGGAGGCCGCAAAGCTTCCGGTGGAAACCCTGGAAAAGATGGGGCAGGAAATGGACCGATGGGATCCACGCTCCCCCGTCCTGGCGGAAACCTTGGCAGACGCCTACCGGCTGAAGCTAACCGAGGTCTATTTTTCGCCACAGGAATCCTCGCCCGAGGCTGCACGTTTGCGAAAGGAGAAGTTGGATCGTCTGGCGGAAGCCGCCATCCTTTGGTACCGAAAAGCGGAGGAGCGCAGTCCAAAGGATGATGCTTACTATGTCCGCAGAGCCAGTGTCCTTGATTTGCAGGGAAAGTTTTCGGAGGCGGAGGTTCTTTACCGGATGGGCATGCAAAAACGGCCGAACGGAAAGTTTTTCGCCGTCAGTTATGGCAATCATCTTTGGCGAAAAGGGGATTTGGAGGGTGCGAAGGTGGAATTTGAAAAGGCGATTGCATTGCCCGGGGATGTGCGCGCCGGAAACTCTGCAGAAAAAGATTCGACGAAAGAAGCCGAAGAGATGTTGGCCCAGGTAAAAGAGTGGATTGCGAAAGGCGTGGGAGTTCGGCAGGTTAAGAAATTCAACCCAAGAGAGGATTAACATGAGAAACCTTGAGACAACTTTGATTTTAGTAAAACCGGACGCCGTCGAGGAGGGGCTCACGGGGGAGGTTCTCCACCGGCTGGAGAAGAGCGGCCTGAAGATTCTCAACTGCCGGATGCTTCGTTTGGATGGGCCCTTGCTGAAGGAACACTATGCGCACCTGGCCCAGATGCCCTTCTTCCCTGAAATCGAAAAGTTCATGTCCTCAGGGCCTGTTGTGGCGGTGGCCCTGGCCGGAGAGAGTGCGATTACGAAAGTGAGGGACCTTCTCGGGCCGACCGACAGTGCCAAGGCGCCCAAGGGAACGATTCGTGGGGATTTGGGCAAAGACAAGATGCACAACGTTCTGCATGCCTCCGATTCCTTGGAGACGGCGCAAGCGGAGCTACGCAGGTTTTTCGGGTCAACCGATCCCAGGGTGTAGACCACCGGGAGGGATTTTATGGGGCGCGGAGGATCTCGATCTTCTGAACGTCCCCAACGCCCGCCCCCACCAACGCGGCCCCCGCAAGGTGCGGAACATTTCCAATTTTGGGGATCGGGGGGATACCCACGCCGGGGTTCAGTCTCATTTTTTCGAACCGGGCCAACGCGAGCAGATCCAGGGCAACGGGATCGGTGGAGGCGAGAAGAATCCCCGGGGTGCAGGAGTAGTTCGCGTCAAACTCCTTTCCTCCGGCAAATTTAAGGATCAAGCCGTCGGAAATATGAAGAACGGTTTTTGGCTTGAGAAGGGGGTCACTCATGAGGATCTCGCCCACGGTGGTGTCCTGATCGGCATTGGGTTTCAGGAGCCGACGTGAGTTGTCGACGCTCCCCAGGGCCAGGGAGATGCAGCATCCGTAGATTCCCACGTCCGGATCGCTGGTCATCGATCCCAGGTTGACGACTTTCACCTCCTTGGGGGTGATCAGTTTGGTGAAGTAGGACCAGTATGGAATTTTGTCCGAGTTTGATCCCGTTCCCCCCGAGGCGAGAGGCAGTCCATCCATCAGGGAGGGCTGGAATTTCAGATCCCCATAGATGAGCTGGCCCATGGTGGGGTTGAAGTAGGGGGTGGAATCGGGGTCGAACCCGAGGCCCGGAATATCGGACGCGGCTGAGGCAATGACGGCGCGAACCTGGACTTGTCCCGGGGTCTGACGAACGGGGTAACCGGATTTTGTCATGTCCACCTCACGCTTGTCCCACAGGGTGATCTGGTCGGGTTTGACTCCCGCCGCGACGAGGCTGGCGGTAACGGCATCCGCCAGCTCGCGGCGGGTGCCGGTACGGGGGTCACCCCGGGCAGTGACTTTGACGGCGACGGAGTCGGAGGGTTGAATGCCCAGCTCCCTCCATGCCTCGGAGGGAGTGGTTTTTCCCGTCAGCGTGGTGAGGAGCGAGGCGACGGCTACCTTTAATTTGTCGGGTTTGGGATCGAAATTCGTGAGGAGGGAGGGATCCTCAATCATCGCGACGCGGGATTTTGGAGCATCGGCGGCAGCCAGGGGGTGGAGGGGCAAAAGATGAGGTGTCGCGAAGAGAAGCAGGGTTGCCAGAAGGTGGTGCAGTGAGAGGCTCGCCTCACGGCGAAGGTTGGGAGCGGGGTGGAGGGAGAGGGCGGGCATGGAGTTATTAAGATGCAGGAAAGTGGGGGATTGAGCAACTGGGGGGAAAGACTTGCGGGTTGGCGGGGAGAGGAGAGAACGGAATCCTATGGGGTTTTCTGCCGAGACGATCGAAAGGGTAAGGAGAGCGAGCGATCTGGTGGAGGTGGCGGGTGCGGTGGTTCAACTCAAGCGGGTTGGAAACAATTTTCGTGGATTGAGTCCGTTTAAAAAGGAGAAGACCCCCTCCTTTTATGTCCATCCCGACAAGCAGTTCTTCAAATGTTTCAGCACGGGGACGGGAGGGGACGTGTTTCGTTTCCTGATGATGACGGAGGGATTGGATTTTCCCGCGGCGGTGCGGAGATTGGCGGAGCGGGCGGGGGTGCATCTGGAGGAGGAGGCGGGGGGAGGAGGAGGGGGGGACGGGGGAAGCGGTGCGGAGCGGGAGAGACTGCGGCAAATTCACGCCTCGCTGGCGTTGCATTGGAGGGATCTGTTGGATCGGGATCCATCGGCCGAGGCGGCCCGGTCTTATCTCAACGAGCGGCAAATCCCCCACGAATGGATCCCAAGGTTTGGCTTGGGCTTCGCCCCGGCAGCCTGGACGGCAACTTTGGATTGGGGAAAGAAAAACGGTTTTTCGGAGGAGGAGATGATTGCCTCGGGGGTCTCCCTTCGGTCCCAGTCCGGCCGTGTGTACGACCGGTTTCGGAATCGGCTGATGTTCCCGATCCTGGATGAGGGCGGCAGGGTCATAGCGTTTAGCGGGCGGGTGTTGGCGGGGGCGGAACCGGAGGAGCCGAAGTACGTGAACTCCCCCGAGACCATGATTTTCAAAAAAGGGCGGGTTCTGTTCGGATTTGACCGGGCGCGGCGGGCCATGGCGGAGGAGGGTCGTGCGATCGTGTGTGAGGGGCAGCTGGACGTCTTGCGGGCCCAGGCGGCGGGTTTTTTGGAGGCGGTGGCGCCGCTGGGCACGGGCTTTACGGAGGAGCATGCGAAGTTGATCGGCCGCTTTGCAAAAGAGATCGTGATTTGTCTGGATGCGGATGTGGCGGGGGACCGCGCGGCGGGAAGGTTGGGCGGAATTTTGTTGGAGGGGGGGCAGGGGTGGGGAGGGCTGGCCAAAGCGGAGCTGGGGGTGAAGGTCGTTCGTTTGCCGGCAGGGGATGATCCGGATTCTCTGATCCGAAGGGGTGGTGCGGAGGCGTTCCGGGAGAAATTGGAGGCAGCGGTCGACTTTTTGGATTTTTATGTCGACTGGCAGAGAAAGCAGGAGGGGGAAACTCCAGCTGGAAGAAGACGGGTGGTGGAGTCCGTGGCCAAGCTGTTGGGAATGGTGGAGAGTGCGGTCAGTCGCACCGGCTTGGTCGCCAAGGCAGCCTCCCGCCTGGGGTTGGGGGAAAATCTGGTGATGGATGAGGTGGAAAAAGCGCGGGAGGTGGCGGCCAAGATCGCCGGCCGGAGTGAACGGCAGGAACCGCCTGGAATCCAGATTACCAAACCGTTGGACGTCCATCCGGTGATGCGGGAACTTTTTCTGCTGGTGCTGGGGCAGCCCGCAAAATTTCCGGAGGTGGAGCGGCGCTTGGATGAGTTGTGGTTGAAAAACCTGGGTGGCGAGGAACTTTATCTGAAGATTCGGGACCTATTCCGGAACGATTGTTGGACGGGCTTGGGGGATCTTTTGCCGCAACTTTCGGCTGAGGAGCAGGATTTTTTGACAGGTTTGGAGGCTGGGGTTTGGGAGAAGTCGCAAGAAGAGGATTGGGACAAGGCGCTGGAGGGGCTGGGCGGAAGGTTGGAGGGGGACTTCCTGAGGCGGGAGGCGGAGCGGTTATCCGCAAAGCTCCGGGCGATGGAGGCGGGGGATCCCCATGCGGTGGAAGTCCTTCGCCAGCAGGGGGAACTGCTGAGGAGAAGGGCGCGTTTGACAGCAGGGGGAGTGAAAGCTAATGCTTAACGTTTGCCCTTATGCCTAAAACGAAGATGGATCCCCTGACAAACGAGTGAAAAAAGTAGCGAAAAGCAAGGCGATCCAAGCCCCCAAACTGAGTGCCTCACGCGGCAAGGTGAAGGCGGAGGAGCCGCCCGTGATGTCGGAGGAGCCGTCGGAGGCGGATTTGGCGATGGCGGAGGTGGAGGCCAAGGAGGCCCTGAACGGAAGCGATTCCACCCCTTCGGCGGAAAACAACGGGCTGGGGATCTGGGCACAAAGTCCTGAGAAACAGGAGCGGCTGCGGGAACTGATCAAGCTGGCCAGGGAGCAGGGATACCTGACCTATGACGATCTGCACGAGGCTTTGCCCGAGACGGTGACGAAGCCGGAGCAGGTCGAAGGGGTGCTGATTTTCCTCCGAAATTTCGAGATCGACGTGATCGAATCGAGCGAGGTTGACCGCTACAAGAAGCCGGCGCGGGAGGAGGACGGCAGCGAGGCAGTCGTCACGGATGAGAAGCCGGAAAAGCTGGATATTCTGGATGATCCCGTGCGGATGTACCTGCGCCAGATGGGGCAGGTTCCCCTGCTGACCCGTGAACAGGAGGTGGAGATTTCGAAGAGAATCGAGGAGTCGGACATCGGGGCCGTGCTGCATCTGCACAAGTTTGGTTTTATCGCGAAGGAGTACATTTCGCTCGGGGAGAAGCTTCTCAATTCCCGCGAGCGATTCGACCGCGTCATTCAGGACAAAAAGATTGAGGGGCGGGAGAAGTACATGACGGCGTTGAAAACGCTGGTCAAGCAACTCCACGCCGTTCACGAAAAGTCCCACAAGATTTACTCCCGGATGTTCGATGCAAAATCCGCGTTGGCGAAGAACAGGATTCTGAAGGAGCTGTCCAAGCAGCAGGAAGCCGCGGAAAAGCTGTTTACCCGCTTTTTCTTCAAGCAAAAAGTGCTGGAGGAGTTCATCGCGGTGGCGGACAACATCCACCGTCAGTTGCAGGACAAGACGGCGGAGCTGGAGTCGATCCTGAAATCGAAATCCCGAAGCCGGCAGCAGGAAAGCAGGAAGAAGGCCCTGAAGGAGGAGATCGAGGAGATTGAGCACGGTGCCCGTCTGTCCCGGGATGAATTTTTCACCCACCATCGCGACCTGAGGGAGTGGGTGCGGAAGGCCATGCGGGCCAAGACGGAAATGGTCGAGGCGAATCTGCGCCTGGTCATTTCGATCGCGAAGAAGTACACGAATCGCGGGCTCTCCTTTCTCGACCTGATCCAGGAGGGGAACATGGGGTTGATGAAGGCGGTGGAAAAGTTTGAGTACCGCCGGGGGTACAAATTCTCGACCTACGCGACGTGGTGGATCCGTCAGGCGATCACGCGAAGCATAGCGGACCAGGCCCGCACGATCCGGATTCCCGTCCACATGATCGAG
>RFMG01000174.1 GCA_009927835.1 Verrucomicrobiota bacterium
AAAGCGTGGAGGTATCATCTGCAAATCCGCGGAGCGGGAGTTTAGGATGGATCTGGGGTTGGTCGGAGGGGGACCAATCCCCTTACCCCCAAGGATAAGCGTGGGGATAGATATCAAAATTCGCAGTGGGGTAATTAAGGAAGTTTTCTGCACACGGTCAGCCTGACCAGGCCGAGGGACATCGAGCGGGTGAAGAGAAGCTTAAGTCCGGCCTCGTGGAGCTCGTGGCAGAGCGCGGAGGGGGCGGGGAATTCGGAAATACTTCGGGCCAGGTATCGGAAAGAGTCGCCATGGCGGGTGAGGAGTTGGGCCACCCAGGGCATGAAATGAAACAGGTAAAAGTTCCAAAAGAATTTCCACGGGAAAGGGGGAGGGCTGAACTCCAGCAGGGCAAAGATCCCGCCCGGTTGAAGGACCCGATGGATTTCCGAAAGGCCCTTGGGCCGGTCGGCAAAGTTACGCAGTCCGAAGGCGAGGGTGACGGCATCCATCGTCTGACCTGGAAAGGGAAGGTTGAGGGCATCCCCCTCCACGGTTTGTCTCACCCCACGGGCCTTTGCCCGTTCCAGCAGCGGCCGGCAGAAATCCAGGGCGATCACCTCGGCGGTGGGGAAATTTTTTTGGAGAAGCAGGCTTACGTCGCCCGAGCCGCAGGCCAGATCCAGGATTTTTTTTGGGGAGGGACGCTTCAGGGATGCAACAAGCATTTCCCGCCAACCGGCATCCAGGCCGAGGCTAAAGAGCCGGTTGAACCGGTCGTAGGACGGTGCGAGATCGGAAAATAGGGTGCGGATCCGCGTGGCGTGATCGGGCGTGTTCAGCTGGCTGCGGATTTCGCGGGCGTGTTGGGCGAGGTGGTGGTGAAGGTGAGGTTTTCCTTGTCGGCCCCGACTTTGACACGATCCCCTGACTTGATTTTTCCGCGAATGACCTCCTCAGCGATCGGATCCTCCAGGTAGCGTTCGATCGCACGGCGCAGCGGGCGGGCACCGTAGACCGGCTCGTATCCCTTTTCGATGAGGAAGGTGGAGGCTTCCGGGGTGAGTTCGATTTCGACCCCTTTTTCCCGGACCCGGGCCGCAACTTTGGCGACCTCCAGGGATACGATCTTCGCAAGGTCGTCACGGGTGAGGGAGTGAAAGACGATCTGGTCGTCGAGCCGGTTGAGAAATTCCGGTTTGAAGATCTTTTTCGTCTCCCCGAGGATCTTTTCCTTGATCGCGTTGTAGTCCTGCTCGTGAACGGGGGTGCCGAAGCCCATCACATTCCCTTTGCGAATCAACTCCGCTCCCACGTTGGAGGTCATGATGATGATGGTGTTTCGGAAGTCGACCTTTCGGGCAAGGCTGTCGGTCACCTGTCCGTCTTCGAGGATCTGGAGCAGGACGTTCCAGACATCGGGGTGAGCCTTCTCAATTTCGTCGAAGAGGACAACGCAATAGGGGCGCCGGCGGACTTTTTCGGTCAGCTGGCCGCCTTCCTCGTAGCCGACGTAGCCGGGAGGGGACCCGATGAGGCGGGAAACATTGAACTTTTCCATGTATTCGGACATGTCGAGTTGGACGAGGGCGTCCTTTTCCCCGAAGACCTCT
Source organism: Verrucomicrobiota bacterium (assembly GCA_009927835.1). GTDB lineage: Bacteria > Verrucomicrobiota > Verrucomicrobiia > Methylacidiphilales > Verrucolacustridaceae > Verrucolacustris. The sequence goes on from RFMG01000174.1 coordinate 1,593, forward strand.
TCGGCGAGGCTTTGGCGAGGTGGGTTTTCCCGACCCCGGTGGGACCGAGGAAGATGAAGGAGCCGATCGGACGCTTTGGGTCTTTCAGATCCGCCCGGGAGCGCCGAAGGGCTTTCGCGAGGGCCTGGACGGCCTCGTTTTGGCCGATGACGCGGGACTGGAGGGTTTCCCCGATGTTCAGGAGCTTGGAGAGATCGCCCTCGCCCATCCGGGTCAGAGGGATGCCGGTCCACTTCGAGATGACGTGTTTGACGTCCTCCTCGCCGACATCGACGATGATTTCATCCCGTTTTTTTCGCCACGCATTCAGGTCCGCTTCGAGCTTGGCGGCGGCCTCTTTCTCGCGGTCGCGAAGGGAGGCGGCCTTTTCGAAATCCTGGGCCTTGATGGCCGCCTCTTTGTCGGCGCGGATCGTTTCCATCTCCGCCTCGGCGGATTTGAATTCGGGGGGACGGATGCTGGCGGCGATGCGGCAGCGGGAACCTGCCTCATCCATCACATCGATGGCCTTGTCCGGCAGATAGCGGCCGGTGATATAGCGTTCGCTCAGGCGGACCGCGGATGCGATGGCCTCGTTCGAGATCTTGGCGTGGTGATGCTCCTCATATTTGGCGCGAAGGCCGTGGAGAATCGCGATCGCCTCGTCGATCGTGGGGGCGTCGACTCGAACCGTCTGGAAGCGGCGCTCGAGGGCGGAATCCTTTTCGATGTACTTGCGGTACTCGTTCATCGTGGTGGCGCCGATGCACTGGAGTTCCCCCCGGGAGAGGGCGGGCTTGATGATGTTCGAGGCGTCCATCGCGCCCTCGGCGGAACCGGCTCCCACGAGGGTGTGGAGCTCGTCGATGAAAAGGATGACCGACTTCAGCTTGCGAATCTCCTCCATCACGGCCTTGATCCGTTCCTCGAACTGGCCGCGGTATTTCGTGCCGGCAACCATCAGGGCGAGATCGAGGGTGATGACCTTTTTGTCGCGAAGGATTTCGGGGACGTTGCCGGAGGCGATTTCCTGGGCCAGGCCCTCCACGATGGCAGTTTTGCCCACGCCGGCTTCCCCGATCAGAACGGGGTTGTTCTTGGTCCTGCGGCAGAGGATCTGCACGACGCGCTCAATTTCGTTTTTGCGCCCGATGACGGGGTCCATCTCCCCCTTGCGGGCAAGCTCGGTGAGATCCCGCCCAAACGCCTTCAAGGCGGGGGTTTTCACATCTTTCCGACCCGCGGCTGACCCTGCGGAGGGGGCGGATTCGGGACCGGTGGCGGCTGTTTCCTCCATCCCGCCCTGGGGCTCTGCTCCCTCCTCGAAATTGGGGTCGAGCTCTTTGAGAACCTCCTGCCGGGCTCGTTCGATGTCGACCTCGAGGGATTTGAGGACGCGGGCGGCGACCCCGTCCCCCTCGCGTAGAAGACCGAGGAGAATATGCTCCGTGCCGACGTAGGAGTGATGGAGCGCCTTGGCCTCCTTGCTGGCCAGCGCGAGAACCTTCTTCACGCGGGGGGTGTACGGGATATTGCCGGTGACCTTGGTGTCGGGCCCGGTGCCGACCTGCTTTTCAACCTCCATGCGCACCGTGTCCAAATCGAGACCCATTTTTTGGAGCACATTCACGGCGACTCCCTGCCCCAGCTTGATCAGGCCGAGGAGAATGTGTTCCGTGCCCACGTAGTTGTGGTTGAAGCGGTCGGCCTCCTTGCGGGCAAGGGCGAGGACCTGCTGGGCGCGGGGGGTGAAATTATTCACAGAAAGAAGGATAACCCAACAGGCTTAGAGGTGCAATTTGCGCATGGCGGGCTCGGTGACGCCCTTGAGTTTTTCGCGCAGGAGATCGGCGCGGAAGGCATCGCGCTCCTCGGCGCCCAGCTTTTTCTGGGAGGCTTGCTGAAGATGGGCGGGTTGGGTGGTGATGAGGAGGGAGTCGAGCTTGGGCTTCAGGTTGGCGGGAAGGAGGGAAAGATCGGCGGCGAGACGCAGAAGACTCAAGAGGTTGAGGGCCTCCTTCGACGAGATGGAGTGGGAGTGAAGGACAATGCCGTAGGAGCGGCCGACCTGATCGGCGAGCATGCGGGCTTTTTCCTGAACCAGCTTCTGGCGGGCGTTGTTTTCCAGGTCGGTGAGTTGGCGAACGACTTTGACGAGGCGATCCAGAATCTGCCGTTCCGATTCGCCGAGGGTGGTCTGATTGGAGATCTGGAACAGGTTGCCGAGGGCCTCGGTTCCCTCGCCGTAGAGCCCGCGGACGGCGAGGCCGAGTTGGTTGACCGATTTGATGACCTGATTGATCTGCTCGCCCAAAACGAGGCCGGGAAGATGGAGCATGGCGGAGGCACGCATTCCGGTGCCGACGTTGGTCGGGCAGGCGGTGAGGTAGCCGAGGGATGGGGAGAAAGAGAATTCGAGTTTGTCCTCCAGGGCGGTGTCGAGTTTGTCGGCGGCCTCCCAAGCCTCGAGGAGATGGAAGCCCGGGCGGAGGGCCTGAAGGCGGATGTGGTCCTCCTCGTTGATCATGACGGAGAGGGATTCGTCCCCGTTCACCACCAGGCCGCTCCCGGCGTTTTTGGCGGCATGTTCGCGGCTGATCAGGTGTTTTTCCACGAGAAGCTGCTTGTCGAGGGGAGTGAGCGTTTCCATGGCAACGGAGACCTTGGTGGGACGCATCGGGGGGAGGTCGGACACGGCGGGCTGGATCGTCTCGAGAAGTTTCAGGCGATCGGCTTTCTTGAGCCAGCCCGGGAAGGCGAAGTCTTTGACATTGCGGGCGAGCCGGACGCGGCTGGTGATGACGATGCCCGGATCGGTCTCCGGGTTGGGGGCGGCGGAGGGGTGTCCGTTTTCCGCTTTCATCGGAGTGGAGAATACCTTTGGAACCGGAAGTTGGCAACGGGATGCGCGGATGTGTGAGTTGACGAAGCGAATAACCCCCGAGACGATGGGGGCATGGCAGCGATCCGAACAACGGAGTATGCGGTGAGGGCCTTGGTGGCGTTGGCACTGGAGGGGCAGGGTGGAGGGGTGAAAAGGGCCTCGGCTCTGGCCCAGGTTTCGGGAACGCCGGGAAAATTCATGGAACAGGTGTTGCGGTTGTTGCGCCAGGGTGGTTTTGTGGCGAGTCGGCGTGGGTCGGGGGGTGGTTATGGGTTGGCGCGGTCCGCGGAGAAGATCCGGATGAGTGATGTGGTGGCTTGGGTGGACGGCAGGGGGCAGGGCAGGGAGGCGGGCCGGGGGGATGCCGTGGGGGAGGTGTGGGGAAAATTGCAGAGAGATGCGGCCCGTGCGGCGAGCGGCGTTTTGGCGGAGGAGACGTTGGGCCGTTTGGTGGAGCGGGTGAAAGCGAAGTCAGCTGCGAAGGGGAGGACGACCGAGTATCAGATTTGAGGGCGGGGGCATGGCTTGCCCCGCCCCGCGTTCCGTTTCATAATCCCCCTCATGTCCTGGGGAAATTCTTGGAATCGTTGGGCGGGAGCGGAGGGGCCGATGTTCACCCTGGGTCAATTCCGGGTGGATTTGACGACGCTCCTGGTCGGAGTGCACACGCTGGCGATGGCGCTGGTGGCGGTCGGAACGGCGGCGGGTTTGGGAGGTTGGGTTGCGGAGGGTGTTTTTTCGCCGATTCACCTGGGTCAGGGGCACGTGTGGACCTTGGTGACGTATCCGTTCGTCCACGACATCCGGCAGGAGGGAATCTGGTTTGCGTTGGAGATGCTGATGTTTTTCTGGTTTGGACGGGAGGTGGAATCGGCGATGGGACGCAGGGCGCTGGGGCTGTTGTATGCCGCGCTGGCGATCGGCCCGGCTCTCCTGCTGGCGGGTTTGGCGCCATGGTTGGGTTCGGCGACGTTGGCGGGGTCAGGAACAATTCACTTTGCGATCTTTCTTTCCTTTTGTGCGTTGCACCCCGGGGCGCAGTTTTTCTTTGGATTGGCCGCAAAGTGGGTGGGATGGATTCTTGTTGCGGTTTATAGCCTGACGTATTTTGCGGGGCGGGACTGGTCGGGGGCAATCCAGCTGTGGGCGACGGCACTTTTGGCGGTGGGATGGGTACGGGGGGTGGGGGTCTCCTGGCCGAAGATTTCCTTCTCGCGGCGGTCGAAAGGTGCGGGAAAGAAAAAGGTGGCGCCGAAAAAGACAGGTTTGCTCCCGTTGGAAAAAGTGGATCCGATTTTGGAGAAGATCTCGCGTGAGGGAATGGGGTCGTTGACCCCTGCGGAGAGGAAGCTTTTGGAGGATGCGCGGGCAAAACTGATGCAGAAGGATCGGTCCAGCGGCCCGGTTCGTTGACGGAGCGAGATGGCTCCGGTTCGAGAGGGTGAGGCGGCGGTGCGGGTGGACGCGCCGGACTGGAGGCCGCGGGAGCGGAGCGTTCTCTGTTTTGTTGTGAGGGAGGGCAGGATTCTTTTGATTGAGAAGAAGCGCGGGTTGGGGGCGGGAAAGGTGAACGGGCCGGGGGGAAGAATGGAGAAGGGGGAGACGCCGGTGCAGGCGGCGGTCAGGGAGACGCGGGAGGAGGTTGGAATCACCCCGATGGGGTTGGAGTGGGCGGGGGAGCTTTCTTTTCAATTTCGAGATGGGTATTCGCTTCACTGCACCGTGTACCGGGCGGACGGTTGGGAGGGGGAGTTGGTGGAGACGGATGAGGCCAAGCCGTTTTGGATGGGGACGGACCAGATCCCGTATGAGCGGATGTGGGCGGATGACGCGTACTGGATGCCGAAACTGTTGGCGGGGGAAAAGTTCCGGGGTTGGTTCGAATTCGACGGAGAGCGGATGGAGTGGTCGAAAATGGAGAAAGCATGAGCCGGCGGGTGCTGGTCACGGGGGCGGCGGGCTTCATCGGGTACCATCTGAGCGAGCGACTTCTGCGGCAGGGGGATGAGGTCATCGGTCTCGACAACCTGAACGACTACTACGATGTCAGGCTCAAGGAGGCGCGGCGGGCGCGTTTGCAAAAGAGCGGGGCATTCCGCTTTTTGAAGATCGATCTGGGGGATCGGACGGGAGTGGAGAAACTTTGGAAGGAGGTTCGGCCCGAGGTGGTTGTGCATCTGGCGGCGCAGGCAGGGGTGCGGTACAGCCTGACCCATCCCCACACCTACGCGCGGAGCAACTTGGAGGGGATGCTGAATGTCCTGGAGGCGTGCCGGGCGGAGCGGACGGGGAACCTGGTCTTTGCGAGCTCCAGCTCGGTGTACGGACTGAATCAGAGCATGCCGTTTTCGGAGAGGGACAATGTGGACCATCCGGTTTCGCTGTATGCGGCGACGAAGAAGGCGAACGAACTGATGGCCCACTCCTACGCGCATCTTTATGGGATCCCGTGCACGGGGTTGCGATTTTTTACGGTGTACGGGCCGTGGGGGCGGCCGGATATGGCCTACTACAAATTCACCCAGGCGATTTTGGAGGGAAAAGAGATCGAGCTTTTTGGGGAGGGTAAGATGCGGAGGGATTTCACCTATGTGGATGACATTGTCGAGGCGGTTGCCCGGGTGTCCTCCAGGCCTGCGACGGGAAATCCGAAGTGGGACGGGAAAAATCCCGATCCGGCGACCAGTCCGGCCCCGTACCGGATCTATAACATCGGAAACAACGCCCCGGTCGAGCTGGCGCGTTTTGTTTCAGCCATTGAGGACGCAACGGGGAAGAAGGCCAGGATTGTGAGGAAACCGGTTCCACCGGGGGATGTTTTGGCCACGGCCGCCAAGGTGGATGATTTGGCGGCGGCGGTGGATTTCCGTCCTAGGACCTCAATCGAGGATGGAATGAAAAAGTTTGTGGACTGGTACCGCGATTACGCGGGAGTTTAACAAACTCCTTTGGGGAGAGCGGGGACGAAAGGTGGGGGCAGCCGGGAGCGGAGGGCCCTGGGCCCAGAGAGGCCCGGGGTATTTATTTGGCTTTTTTGAGGAGGGGAAGGCCGGTGCGCTCGTTTTCGGTGACGATATAGCCTTCAGGAAGAGCGTCGATGGCGCCCGCGCCTGGAGCGGAGGCGAAGTAGTAGAGGGTGACCGTCGCTCCGCCGCGGAGGGTCTGTTGGCGGCTGTGGAGGAAATAGGTTTTTCCGTTTTTCTTGCTGGCGCTGCTGAATGGCATAGTGGGTTCTCCTTTGGTTGTGCGGCCTGAGTGGCCTAGGGGGTAGATTGCGTTCCGGTGAGGATTTGAAAACTCTTTTATTCCAGTTCCTCACAAAGAGTGGGGGATGGTTTCTCGGCTTGCCGAGGGCGTTTTGGGGCGCAGAATTCTGGCATGATCACTCGGCGAGGTTTTCTTGGGTTGATTCCTGGGCTGGGTTTGGCGAGGAGCTGGGCCGCGAGCGGGGATGCGGTGCCGAGACGTAAGTTTGGGCGCCATGATGAGCAGGTCAGCGTGGTGGGTTTCGGTGGCCATACCCTGGCCCTTTCGAAAGACATCGCGGAGGCGACGCGAATTGCGCATGAGGCGGTGGATCGTGGGGTCACCTTTTTCGACAATGCATGGTGTTACCACAAGGGACGTGCGGAGGAGTGGATGGGGCAGGCGTTGAAGGGGATCCGGGACAAGGCGTTTGTGATGACGAAATGTTGCACACACCAACAGCCCTTGCCGGAGGGAGGGAAAGAGGGCGCGATGAAGTTCTTGGAAGATTCCCTGCGACGTCTGCAGACCGACCGTGTGGATTTGTGGATGTTGCACGAGATGAAGAGCGTTGCCGAGGTGGATAAATTTTATGGTCCGGGAGGAGCGGCCGAGGCGTTTGATTTGGCCAAAAAGCAGGGGAAGGTTCGTTACTTGGGCTTTACTGGGCATGACGAGCCGGAGGTTCATATCAAAATGATTCAAGGCGGTTATCCCTTTGACGCTTCGCTGCAACCGGTTTCCGCTTTGGGCACCCTTCACTCCCGCCGGTTTGAGACGGAGGTGATTCCCGCCTTGGCGGAGAAGAAAATTGCGGTCATTGGAATGAAGGGGTTCGGGGGGAGTAAACGATCAAGCGAGAAGGGATTGATGACTGCGGAAAAGGTGATGCGTTATTCCCTGAGTTATCCTGAGGTGTGCACGCACATGATCGGGGTGGATCAGTTTCCCTATGTGGAGCAGGCGATTGTTGCTTCTGCCAAGACCCCGATGACGCCGGAGGAGAGAAAGGAATTTGTTGCTTGGTGCGAACAGAGGGGGGGTGCGGAATATGCGATGCACTGCCAGCCGGGGCATCGGGATGGGACGAGCTGTTGTGGCGGTTCGGCGGTGGTCTGAGCCGATTTTCGGGTGAAGTTTTTCTTTCTCGTTTTGGGCTACGCAGCCTCGATGGCGGGGTCCAATCTCCTTTTCAAAATGGCTGCTACCAAGGCTGGATCAGAGTGGTGGCTATGGTTCGTGGCTGGGAATGTGGCTGGGTTTGGTTGTCCGGTGTTGATCACTTACGCCTTGCGTGAGGAGAGTCCGCAACTGGTTTACGCCTTCACGCTTGGGTCAGGATTTGTCCTGTTGCAGTTGGTGTCTTGGTGGTGGTTTAAGGCTCCCGTGACGGGAGTGCAACTCGGTGGGCTTGCGATAACGGCGATTGGGTTGGTGATGTTGCAGTTAGGGCGGGCATAGAAACCACATTGGTTGGGTTACCTTACCTTGCAAATAATGGGGAGAACTTCGTAAAAACACCCTTGCAAAGCATTGATAATCAATTGATTGCATGGGGTCAGAGGTCTTGTAAAGTACTGATAATGAATGCTTTACATGGCAGTTTTTTGAAAATGGGGTCAGAGGTCGGAATGCAAAATGTGCCTTATAAATAATTGATGAGTAATGGATTGCATGGGGTCAGAGGTCGTGCAACTACTTAATGCTTAATAGGATTATGAGGCAAATTTTTCAAATGGGGGTCGGAGGTCAAATTTTTAGAGGGAGCCAACGGCCAAGGCGACAGCGGCGAGAAGAAGGGCTGCGCCGGTAAGGCGAAGGACGAGAATGCGGCTGTCGGTTGTTGTAGCACCTCCCCCTGCCGCGCCTTCGAGCAGGACGGCCCATAGCCCCCGGGCGGCGTAGATCACATTTGTAGCTGTCGCATGGCCAAAAATTCCTATGACCAGAATCACCAAGGAAGTTTGAAAACCGATCACTGCAGAACCGGTCAGCGTGCTGGGGCGTGAGCGGGCTGGCAAGATGCCTTGAAGCGAGCCTGGGAGAGGAGGGCGGGGAAAAAATAGCAGTGGGGTCAGGAGGGCAAGAGTGGAAAACATGAGCGGTTGAAACCATCCAACACCGAGCATTCGTGCGTACTTTTGAACCGTGATATCGGTCAGGGCGAAAAAGAATGCGGCCAAAAGAGCCCAGCCTGTGGTGACGCGGTCAAATTTGCCCGGCCACCAGGATTTTGATGCTGGTGTGGGGGTGAGGGAGAGAAGGGTGACAGCCAGGCTGGTGAGTACAGCTCCTGCCAAAAGCCCGGGGGTGATAGGGTCATCCAAAAAGAGTGAGGTGAGTATGGCGACAAAGATCGTTTTTGTGCCGAGAAGGGGGGTGGCATGGGAGAGGTCCCCATGGGAAAGGGCACGGATCGCGCAGATGCGACCGAGAAAAAGAGCGGTTCCCGCAAGAATCGCCCCCCAAAATCCGGAGGCGTTCGGTTGCCCTGGAAAAAAGAAAATCAGGGGAGCCGACCAACCCGCCATCGAGAGGTTCGAAAGTGCTGTAACGATCTGGGGACCCGCTCCCCGACGGAGGCCCAGCTTGAGCCCCCAGGAGCCCACCGCATAGAGAAGGGACGCAAGAAGAGGAAGAAAAAGGGGCATGGGAAAACAATGCAGGCCAAAAAAGTTGAAGCCAAGGAGGGAGGAGGACTTGCTCTGGACAGGTGAACTGGTTAGGAAAAGAGGGTGATCCGCGAATTTGTACCCGTCCTTTTTTCCCTTGGCATGGCCCTGGCCATCGCACTGGGCGGGATCGGCCTTGGAATTGTGATCGGCAAGGTCGGCCGAAGAAACCGTGGAAAGGACATGGCGTACGAGTGCGGGAAGGATCCGATCGGGTCACCCTCGGCACGGTTTTCGGTGAAGTTTTACCTCGTGGCGATGATTTTCATTCTTTTCGATATCGAGGTGATCTTCATGTATCCATGGGCTGTCAGCCTGATGGGCTTCAAACAGAGCGGCATGGGTTGGCAGGTCTTTGGACTGATGCTGGCGTTCGTCCTGCTGGTGGAGGTCGGGCACCTCTACGCGTATCAAAAAGGGGTGTTTGACTGGAACAAGCGGGGCTGAGGCGGACTACAATTTCAGGACAACAGCGTCGCCAGGCTTGATCCCGAGCTCGCGCGCGGCATTTCCCTGGTTGATGGCGA
>RFMG01000075.1 GCA_009927835.1 Verrucomicrobiota bacterium
ACGATTTGGAGATGGGGGCGATTGCCAACCGCTACGGGAGCGCCGAGGCCACGCGTCAAGCGGTGCGGGCAGGGGAGGAGATTTTGCTGATTTGTCATAATCCGGCCTGTGTCGAAATTGCGCGGGATGCCTTGGCGGAGATGCCCGAAAAGGAGTGGGCGGGGGCGGTGGAATCAGTGGAGAAATTTGGACGAACCCTTTTTAGACCATCAGATGTTTTCGATGAGAAAGGCTGGAAGGAAGCGAATGAGGCAACGCGGGAACTAAGGAAAAAGGTCCAGGCGGCTTGTAGAAAAAATTAAAACCGATAAAGGAAGTAGGCTTCGACGCTTTGCGTCGAGGTTCCGTTGTTGTTCTGGACGAATTGAAAGAAGTTGCCGCCCGTGAAATCCTGGGCTCCGGTTCCGGTGTACTTGTAATAAAGCCCCGCCTGCATGTTTTCCGAAAAGGGAAAATCGAGTCCGAACTGGCCGGCGTAGGCAAAGGAAAGAGCGGTGCTGATCCCGTCGGAGCTTTCCATCGTCACTCCCTGAACGGAGGTGGTCTGAACGGCCGTGACCATGCCCCCGACGCTAAATCCGGCGGAGATGGTGAAGTGGGGGTCGATGGGAATGGTGAAGAGAAAGTTGGCCAGCATGGGGATCTGGTAGTAATCCCCCTGCAGGTTGACCTGTTGACCTCCCTCCACCGTCTGGTTGCCGATGGTGAAATTTCCGTTGGGCTGGAGGTAGTTGAGGCCGTTAATCATGAAGCCCGGGGCGAATTCGAGGGCGAACCAGTCGGTGATGCGTGCGCCAATGGGGACGTCCATTCGGAAGCCTGGATCATAGGAGAGGAAGCCGGTGCTGGAGGACACGGAAGTGCCGCTGGTAATTCCAGAAAACTGATTGATATCGGTGTCGCGGATCAGTGAAATGCCCAAGGCTGGGGCGACGTACCAGTCGAATCCGGTGGCCTCCTTCGTGTCATTTGTTTTCCAAGGCGGGACATAATTTTCCTCGTCCACAGGGGGAGGAGCAGGCGCAGCCAGCGGGGTCTGCCCCAGTGAAATTCCCCCTGCCAGCAGGTAAAGGCCAAGGGGAAAAATGCAAGTTTTCACTCCCCTTGCATGCCGAGGATGAAAGACAACGTCGAGATGGGGACATCCCCTTTGTGAGGCAAAGTGCCAGTAAGTGGGGAGAAACGTTGCAAAAAAATGTCACACAAACGTTGCTGGAAAATTATGCAAAATGGACCATCTTCAGTCATGGAGAACCTCCCCACCCCCAAAATCCGTTACGAGGAGGCCAACTTGGAAACCATGGTTTATTTGCCGGGAAAAAACGGGTCTTCGCAAACCCCGGCCTTGTCGGATGAGCTGCACGAGGAGTGGGTGATTGGGGAGGAGAGACCTTGGTGGTACTTTCGGCT
>RFMG01000263.1 GCA_009927835.1 Verrucomicrobiota bacterium
CTTTTGTGGACGCGGTTGCAAGAACATCGGTTGCCTTGGGTGGGGCGGGAGGAAGGATCGAGGGAGCGGGAGCAGGCTCTGGGGTTGCAGGTTGAGCGGAGGGCGGGGCCACAAACTCCGCCTTGGGGGCGCGGGGTTGGATGTTCGCATCCACCTGCTGCTGACCTAGCACCTGAAAGTTACTCAGGAGCACCAAACCAACGATCGCTGGAAAAGAAAAATCCCAAATCCCAAACCCGAATTCCGAATTTGGAATTCCGATTTCCGATTTCCGCATTTCGATTTTCGAATTCCGAATTCCGAATTTCGAATTCCCTTTGGGTCGATAACGTAAGTTCGAACGGTCGATAGTAGTACTCATTGTATTTTTACGGGGAGATCTATAAAAGTAGCCCCCTTTTCCTTTCCTTCAAGAATTTGGACCGCGAGCAGAATCTTCTTTCCGTTTGCATTGTCCGGTTTCCAGACCCAGCCGTCCGGTCCCGGGTGTCCTGTCCCCGCCAACGTGCCCTCCGGTTGGTGTAGTAGGCTTGGGCAAGGCCCAGATAAACGGTGGTGACCTCGGCGCGGGTGCCGTCGGGGAAGGTGCGAAGCTCCTTGACGCTGGCCACGGTTGCATTGAACGCGCTGGCTTGGTCCAGAATGCCCAACACGTTTTGAAGCCGTTCGGCGAGGGAGGCGGTTGATTTCTCCGAATCCTCGGGAAAACGCGCGATGATCGGCTTGAGCTTCTCGCGCAGGGGCTCGGGCAGTTGGGGGAGGAGCGGGCGAAGTTTCTTTTCCGCGGCGATGACCATCGCTTTCGACTTCTCGGCCGTGGCTTTCAACTTGTCGTTTTGGGCGGCCAGCTCGTCCCTTTTCTTTTGCGCCTCCGCCACGGCGGCGGAAATCTCTTTCAACTTGTCGCGGACGGTGGCGGTCTCGGCTTGGGCGAGGCGCACGCGATCCTCCAGGATGTCCTTGCCCGTGGCCCACTCCGACTTTTCTTTGGAGATCAGCTGCTTCGTTTCAACCCATTTGGTCAGTGT
>RFMG01000082.1 GCA_009927835.1 Verrucomicrobiota bacterium
TTCGCGAACTCAAAGCTCACTGGTCCGTCATTGAGGGACAAGTACGCGAGGGTGCGTCGTTCCTTGTTCTCAATCGTGGAAAACCAGCGGCTCGCATCGTGCCGGCGGCACCTCGGGAGGTTTTAGCTTGGGATGATCACCTTGCCACCGCCGTGTCTCCCGTCCGCGGGCATTCGGCCGAGGAAACGGTGCGGGCAGATCGGGAGGGAAGGTGGTAGGAAGTGCTCTATTTGGATACGAGCGCATTTTTAAAGTTATATCTCAAGGAACACGGTTCGGAGGCAGTGCAGCGGTGGGTCGCCGGCCAAAGGCATCCCCTTCCGGTCTGGGAAATTCAGCAAATGGAATTGATCAACGCCTTGAGATTGAAGGTTTTTTGGAAAGAGATCTCGTTGGATGAGGCCGAACGCCAAATTGGCTTATTCAAGGACCGCCGCCGCCGGGGACTTTACTTTCAGGCGGATATTGACCGCCTCGAACTTTCGGAAACCTTTGAGCGCGTAAGCCTGCAAACCGTGCAGAACGGCGGACGGACTTTGGACATCCTGCATGTGGCCTGCGCCCTGGTTTTGGGAGCGAACCATTTTTTGACCTTTGATGCCAAGCAGAGGTTGGTGGCACGTGAGTCGGGTCTGGAGGCTCCGGAACTCCCCACAGGAAAAGCAACCTCATGAAAAAGATCCGCAAAGCCTTCGTGATGTCGGTAAACCCGGGCCAGGAAAAGGAGTATGAAACTCGACATCGTCCCGTCTGGCCGGAGCTGGAGGCCGTCCTGAAAAAGCACGGAGTCCATAACTACTCCATCTTTCTCCACAGCGAGACCCGCCAACTCTTCGCCTATGCAGAGATCGAGGACGAGGCCCGCTGGCAGGCCATCGCCCAAACACCGGAATGCCAGAAATGGTGGCGGTATATGAGTGATGTCATGCCATCCAACTCCGACAGCTCCCCTCAGGCAACTGATCTGCGCGAAGTTTTCCATCTTTCTTGAGGTGCTTTTTCCGATTTCGCTCAAATCGATTCAAGGATGTTATTTTGGTTTGATAGACCAGAAGCTACCCGCCTCGGCTCTCGTGACTGCTTGGAAGTAGTGTTTTTTCAGTATGGAGGCGGTGGGAGTTGAATCGGATAGTAAAGATTTAATATTCAATATCATCAACCACTTGGACAAATGTTTTTCACGCCGGTTTTTGTTTTTACGAAGATTGTGTGACGACTTTTGTCCACTGCCTCTGAAAACAAAAACGAGGATGGAAGTTTGGATCGGGCTGAAGTTGGATTTGTTTGAATTCAGCGGCTCGTTGCCTGATGCATTGACTCTTCGGTGCCGTCGGGGAAAGTAACCCATGAATTGGAAGGGTTGCTCGAGAAGGCCTGATCCGCGAAAGATGCCGAAGACTTCAGGCGAGTCGTTGATCGTATTCTTGGTGGGAGCCAATCCAGTCCCAAACGAAAAGATCATCCAAAAAGGCGCCAAGGGCGCGGTAGTCAGATCCAATCCGGACACTCCACTGGTCTGACCCCACTTTCTTAAACCGTAGGGAGGGATGAAACGGATCCTGAATCCAGAGGCGGTAGTTTTTTCGAGCCAGCTGGCGGGTTTCCTTGGGAAGAGCCCGGTAAAGTTCCCAAAACTCGGGCGTGGCTTGGCTTGAAAAGGTCAAGAATCAGCCAAAATCCGATCCAATGTGACCAAACCGGTCTTCCCCTTTGGCCTTTTCGGCATGGCGCCGAACAAAGTCGAGCCGTCCGGCAGCGGCATCGGATTTCATCTGCAAATCCCATTCGTCATCGGGCCAGGGATGCAACTCGGCCATCAGATCGCAATAATCCCGCGGGCTCAGTTTGGAAATCGCCTGCTTGATTTCGGTTACGCTCATCTATGTATCCTATCGCTCGTTTTAACGACGTCAACGGAGGCATACCCATCCAACGATAGGTATCTATCTGTAGGATTTCATTGAAACGATCCGTAAGTCGGCTTGCGACTAGGTTAGAAATGGAGGCGGTGGGAGTTGAATCGGATGGCAATTTATTAATAGACAGACACTTCAACGACTTAAGAAAATAATTCTAGCAGCGTTTTTCTTTTACACGCGATCTGCGTGACCACTACTGCCCACTACTCTGTTATTAGAAACCACCATTAGCAGATTGATGAAACCCCATCAAAACATGAGCAACCAATGGAAAACTTTTGCAATTCAAAAAGCAGACAAAAAGGAACGACTTCTTTTAATTGATCTGCATCTTCAACAAAGCTTCATCGACAGCAGAACGTCGGTAGCGGATGGATGCATTCTTACCCGTGCCAAGCTTTACGGCCGGCAACTCGCCCTTGTTTGTCATGTCACTGACCTTTCGCCCCGAGATCTGTAGATATTCAGCCACCTGCTCCCGTGTCAGGTAGGCATGGTCCCAGGAAGGCTTCTCCTGAGACGAATCGTTTTCGTTTAGGCCAATCATATGATTTGACGCAGTATAGTGGTTACTTGTAACCTCTGTCAAGTGAAACCCCGCCCAACTCGTATCCCCAAGAAAATCCATCCCCTGCATCATGCTCGAAGGATCACGGGATTGACCCAAGCCGAGTTTGCGCGACGGATTGGGATTTCGACCATGATGCTCAAACTCATCGAGCAGTGTCGCCGTCCCCTCACCGATCGGGTTAAGGACGCCATCCATCTGGTCACAGGAATCGACCCCGCCTCTTGGAGCAAAAAGAGGCTTCAATCCACCCTTGGGCATCCATTTAATCATGGTTCGTACAAGTGGTGGCAAATGGTCTGCCAGGACGAGAACGAGTCTGCCCCCAAACGGGTTTTAAACGACCGTGTAAAAGCCCTCGAACTGATCGGCAATCTGATGCAAAAGGAGAAAAAGGGTGTCCTATGGGAACATGAATTCCGGCAGTTCATCCTTAAAACGGTCCAGCACTACCATCTCGCCAAACCTTTGGCTGCCCTGAAACGCGAGATCGAGCAAAGTGGCGAGAAGTGGCCGGAGGAAGCTTTTGCTGCACCAAAGACCGCCGGTTTTAAGGCTTCCATTGCCTCCGCTGCTCTCAAATCCGGGAATTAATCCGAATTTAGGGGTATTTAATTTCAGTTCCCGGTAAATTCCCGGTCAGGCTGCCGTTAGATTCTCGGCATTTTCTCGGTCTGGCTCCCGGCCTGGGATGGCTACTTTAAGACCTGCACCCCCCTTTTACCTCTCTTGAAAGACCCATTTCCCACAGTTATGGCGTTATTTCGCGTTGTTTGTGGGTTGGTGTGGATTGTTACGGCGTTGTTTCGCCATTGTTGTGGCGTTGACCGTGGATTGAACATGGATTGACCGTGGATGAC
>RFMG01000187.1 GCA_009927835.1 Verrucomicrobiota bacterium
GGATGCGGTGCTTCTGTGCACGGGCGGGTATGGGAACGCCTACTATCTGTCCACCTACGCGAGGGGGTCGAACGTGACCGCGACGTGGCGGGCGCATCGGCGGGGGGCGCTTTTTTCCAATCCCTGTTTCACCCAGATTCACCCGACCTGCATTCCTGTCTCCGGAGATTATCAGTCAAAATTGACCCTGATGTCGGAGTCGCTTCGGAACGACGGGAGGTGCTGGGTGCCGAAGGCATCGGGGGACAAGCGCTCCGCCTCCCAGATTCCCGAGGGGGAGAGGGACTACTTCCTCGAGAGGCTTTATCCCAGCTACGGGAATTTGGCGCCGCGGGACATCGCGTCGAGGGCGGCCAAGAGGGTGTGTGACGAGGGCAGGGGGGTGGGCCCGACTGGGTTGGGGGTGTACCTGGATTTCTCGGAGTCGATCGGGCGGTTGGGCGAGGCAACGGTGAAGGAGCGGTATGGAAATCTTTTCTCCATGTACCACGAGATCACGGGGGAGAGCGCGTACGAGTCCCCGATGCGGATCTTTCCCGCGGTGCACTACACGATGGGCGGGTTGTGGGTGGATTATCACCTGATGAGCAACATTCCTGGGCTGTTTGTGTTGGGGGAGGCGAATTTTTCCGATCACGGCGCGAACCGGCTGGGAGCGAGCGCGTTGATGCAGGGATTGGCGGACGGATATTTTGTTTTGCCGTACACGATCGGGGATTATCTGTCCCAAAAGAAGCCAGGGGGCGCGAAGAACGGGCGGCAAGCGGAGGCGTTCTGGGAGGCGACGGAGTCGGTGCAAGCGAGGACCCAAAAGCTGCTGGGCGTGAAGGGAAGCAGGCCGGTGAGTGATTTTCATCGCAGGCTTGGAAAAATTCTTTGGGACCAGTGCGGCATGAGCCGGACCAAGCAGGGATTGCAGAAGGGGATCGATGCGGTGCGTGAGCTGCGGAAGGAGTTCTGGGAAAATGTGAATGTGCCCGGATCGGGGCAGGATCTGAATCAGTCGCTGGAAAAGGCGGGGCGGGTGTCCGATTTTCTGGAGTTGGGCGAGTTGATGTGCCGGGATGCGCTGGAGCGGGAGGAGTCGTGCGGTTGTCACTTCCGGGAGGAGCACCAGACCTCGGACGGCGAGTGTGAGCGCAGGGACAGGGAGTTTTCCCACGTTTCCGCCTGGGAGTATCAGGGGGAGGGCAAGGCGGAGGTGCGGCATGCCGAGCCCCTGGCCTTTGAGGAGGTGCAGTTGGCGACGAGGAGTTACAAATGAAGCTGAACCTCAGAATCTGGAGGCAAGCGTCCAAGGAGAGCGAGGGACGGTTTGAAACCTACGAGGCGGATGGTTTGACGCCGAACATGTCGTTTCTGGAGATGTTGGATGTGGTGAATGACCGGTTGACGAAAGAGGGCCAAGAGCCGATTGCGTTCGAGCACGATTGCCGGGAGGGAATCTGCGGCTCATGCGCCATGGCGATCAATGGGGAACCGCACGGGCCGAATCAGGGTGCAACGACGTGTCAGGTGTATTTAAGGTCGTTCCAGGACGGGGAGACCCTGACGGTGGAGCCGTGGCGGGCCCGGGCGTTTCCCGTGATCAAGGATTTGGTGACGGACCGGTCGGCGTTCGACTCGATCATCCAGGCGGGGGGATTCGTCACGGTGAACACGGGGCAGGCTCCCGACGCGAATGCGATCCCGATCGGCAAGGAGGTGGCGGAGCAGGCGTTCGACGCGGCGCACTGCATCGGGTGCGGGGCGTGTGTGGCGGCGTGCCGGAACGGATCGGCGATGCTGTTTGTGGCGGCCAAGGTTTCCCATTTGGGTCTTTTGCCGCAGGGACAGCCTGAGAGGGCGGAACGGGTCCGCAAGATGGTTGCCGCGATGGATGCGGCGGGATTTGGAAACTGCTCGAACCAGTATGCCTGCGAGGCGGTGTGTCCGAAGGAAATTTCAGCCGACTGGATCGGGCGGATGAACCGGGACTACGCGGCTTCGGCGGCGAAAAAGCTCTGACGGGCGGGGGGTGCGGGCCTACTTGGGAAGAAGGTTGAACTCGGGGGGCAGGGAGAGGCCGATCTGCTGTTCCAAAGACTCCTGCTGGGCTTTCCAAGGGGGCGAGCCGGGGATCGGAGGAGTTGTCTGCGGAGGAGGGTGAGAGAGAGGTGGAGGAAACGTCCGCTTGACCAAGTGGGGAGCCGTCGGAGTTCCACCCCTTCCACTGGGTTTTTCCGCTGGCGGCGTCGAACTGGGCGGTGGAGAGGGGTTTGCCATCGGGGTACTGGAGGAGCAGGGAGCTGACTTTCCCCTCGGTGCCAAGGATGGGGCCGAATTGGCCCAAGACTTTTCCGTCGGGGTAGAGAAGCCGACCGCCGGTCAGTTGGTTGCCTTGGTAGCGGCACTCGGCAAAGGGGGCGCCCGCCGGGTAGTGAAGGGTGATGGGACCGTCGAGTTTTCCGTTTTGAAATTCACCCGAAGTGGCGAGGGTGCCGTCGGGATTAAAGCTTTCATATCGGCCATTTTTCTTGCCCGCGAGGTAGGGAGTCAGGGTGCGGGGTTTGCCATCCGGGTAAAATTCGCGGACCTGTCCGTCCAGGCAGTCGTTTTTCCAGCTTTCCTCAGTCAGAAGGATGCCCTTCTCATCCCAGGAGCGGGCGATGCCCTCCTTTTTTCCCAGATGATAGAAAGTTTCCGACTTTTTCATGCCCGAGGGAAAGTTCTCGGTGCTCAGCCCGTCGAGCTGGCCGTTTTTCCATACGGCGGTGTAGCGGGTAAGACCGTCGGGCCACCAGCCGGTGGCCGGGCCGTTCAGTTTGTCGCCGGAGTAGAAAAGGTTGTCGGAGACGGAGCCGTCGGGATGAAAGAGGGTGGAGGGTCCCTCCCGCTTGCCTTCCAGGAGGGTGTTGGAGGCGCGGGTTTTGCCGTCGTCCCCGAAGAGGACCTGGGGGCCCGTCATTTGTCCTGCGAGCATCCGGGTCTCGGCCTTCAGTTTGCCATCGGCAGAGTAGAAGTCCCAATCCCCCTCGGGCAGGCCGGATCGAATCGGCCCCTCCGCGGTTTTTCTCCCTTTTTCATCCAGGTCGATTCGGCGGCCGTCGCGGCGGTCGGAGTGGCAGAGTTCGCGCCGATAGATCGAGCCATCGGGGCGATAAAAGAGGAGTTCGATTTCGCGGGGTTTGCTTTGCCGGGCGCTGAGGGTGAGCTGGCCCTGGAGGTTGCGGTAGGGCCCGTTTCGCAAGACTTGGGAGGGAACCAGGGAAGCCTCGTCGTAGTTCCAGATCGGATCCCCGGGCGGCTGGTTGGGGGGATTGGGAAATTGGTTGGCCCGGTCGACCGAGCGACGGATCGCCTCGGCAGTCTGAAGGCCCTGCAAAACTGCGTTGAGGATGAGGCCGACCTCGGATTGGGCGCAGACC
>RFMG01000080.1 GCA_009927835.1 Verrucomicrobiota bacterium
CCCTTCATGTAGAAGTTTGCCTCAGGCACATCATCATGCTTGCCATCGAGGATCTCCTTAAAGCCCTTGATCGTCTCCGCCACGGGAACATATTCCCCCTTGGTTCCGGTGAAAACCTCCGCGACATGGAAAGGTTGGCTGAGGAAACGCTGGATTTTTCTCGCGCGAAAAACGGTCAATTTGTCCTCGGGCGACAACTCGTCCATTCCCAGGATCGCAATGATATCCTGCAGATCCTTGTACTTCTGCAACACCCGCTGCACGCCGCGTGCCACCTCGTAGTGTTCTTGGCCCACAATCTCGGGCGCCAACGCCTTCGAGGTCGAAGCCAACGGATCCACCGCGGGATAAATGCCCAACTCGGCAATCGACCGTTCCAACACGATGGTCGAATCCAAGTGCGCAAAGGTGTTCGCCGGGGCCGGATCGGTCAAATCGTCCGCCGGCACATACACCGCTTGGAAGGAAGTGATCGACCCCTTCTTCGTCGAGGTGATCCGCTCTTGCAGATCCCCCATCTCCGCAGACAGCGTGGGTTGATACCCTACCGCACTGGGCGTTCTCCCCAGCAACGCCGACACCTCCGAACCCGCCTGACTGAACCGGAAAATATTGTCGATGAACAGCAGCACGTCCTGATTTTTCTCGTCCCGGAAATATTCCGCGATGGCCAGACCGCTCAACGCCACCCGCATCCGCGCACCCGGCGGCTCGTTCATCTGACCGTACACCAAGGCCACTTTCGATTTCGAAATATCCTTCAGATCGATGACGCCCGCTTCCGACATTTCATTGTACAGATCGTTTCCTTCACGCGTCCGCTCTCCCACCCCCGCAAACACGGAGAATCCACCGTGCCCTTTGGCGATGTTGTTGATCAGCTCCATGATGACGACGGTCTTGCCCACCCCCGCACCTCCGAACGCTCCCACTTTCCCCCCCTTGGTGAAAGGACAGATCAGATCGATGACCTTGATGCCCGTCTCCAGCACCTTGGCCTGCGTGTCCTGCTCCACCAACGTCGGAGCCCGGCGATGAATCGGGTACCGCTTCGCTTCCTTCACCGGCCCACGCTCGTCCACCGGTTCCCCCAACACGTTCAATACCCGGCCCAGCACGCCCTCCCCCACGGGAACGGAAATGGGTGCCCCCGTGTCCTTGACAGGCATGCCCCGTTTCAGCCCCTCGGTGGAGGACATCGCCACCGCACGGGCCCAATCGTCCCCCAGATGTTGCTGCACCTCCAAAACCACACTCGTCTTCTTGCCCTCCACCTCGTAGTTCACCTCCAAGGCCGAAAGCAGGGCCGGCATGCTCGCATCCCCGGAAAACTCCACGTCCACCACAGGTCCGATCACTTGAACGATCGATCCCACATTGTTTGCTGTTTTGGTTGCCATAACTGCTCTCCTTGTTCCGTCAGGCCATGGCCATTTGCGCCGTGGCGATTTCCAGCAGTTCGGTCGTAATGCCGCTCTGCCGGACTTTGTTGTACTCCAGGGTCAGGTCCTTGATCATCCCCTTCGCGTTGTCGGTGGCACTCTTCATCGCCACCATCCGCGCGGAATGCTCGGAGGCCTTGGCGTCCAGCACCAGCTGGTACACCTGGAAATGGATGTAGGCAGGGAGAAGGGCCGAAAGCACCTCGTCCCCGCTCGGTTCATAAATATACTGCAGACTCTCGTCCGCCCGGATCTCCGCCGATTCATGCTGCCCCGTTCCCGCCTCCAGCTTCTCCAGCTTGCCGATCGGCAGGAGATCGTTCCGCTCGGGCTTCTGCACCAGCGTGTTGACAAAACGGGTGTGAAAAATGCTCAAAGTGTCGATCTTTCCCTCCAGATACTGGTCGATCAAAAATTGACTGATCTGCTTCACCTTGTAGCTCGAAGCATCATCCTTCACTTCGAAATCGGCCAGCAACTCCCGACCCGTGCGGGCCACAAACTGTTTCCCCTTTTTTCCCGCCGTCACAAACACCGTCTCCTTGGGAAGATTGGCCACCTCCCTCAACAGGTTGGTGTTCAGCGCCCCGCACAGCCCCTTGTCGGTGCTGATGACCAGCGCACAAGGTCTCCGGATCTCCCGCTTTTCCAAAAACGGATGGGA
>RFMG01000057.1 GCA_009927835.1 Verrucomicrobiota bacterium
TCCACCCCGCGAAACTGAAACAGCTTGGCGATGGTCTCCTCAATCACGTTGTTGGGACAGGAGGCCCCGGCCGTGACCCCGATCTTCACTTTCCCCTTGGGCAACCACCCCTTCGTTCTCTTCTCCTTCTGGGCATGTTGGTCGTAGTGCTCAATCTCATCCGTTGAGATCATCTTGGTGCAGTTCCGGATAAAATAGGTGGGCAACTTGGCCTCTCCCATTTCCGCCAAATGGCTGGTGTTACTGCTATTGTAACCGCCCACCACCAGCAAAAGATCCAGCGGAACCACCAAAAGATCCCGCAAAGCGTCCTGACGCTCCTGCGTCGCTCCGCAAATCGTGTCGAAGAAGCGAAAGTGTTCCCCCATCTTTTTTTCACCGAACCGGTCCTCAATCGCCTTCTTGATCCGCCTTTGAACCTCCTCCGTCTCCCCGCGCATCATCGTCGTCTGATTCGCCACCCCCACCGCCTGCAAATGCTTCTCGGGATCAAACCCAGGGGAGTGGGCACCTTCAAATTTTTTTAGAAACTCGGCCTTATCGCCCCCTTTCCGGATATAGTTACAAACGTAATCGGTCTCCTCCAAATTATAAACCACCAGATAATGCCCCAAACCGTCGGTGCTGAGGGCCCGGGAACTCGTTGCCATCGTCTCCTCATGGGAGGATTTTCCGTGAATAATGGAGGTCACCCGCTCCTTGTTGTACTGCCGGACGCGTTTCCACACGCTCATCACGTCCCCGCAGGTTGTATCCACCGTCTGGCATCCGATTTTTTTCAGCTCATCCATCGTCCCCACCTCCGCCCCAAAGGCGGGCACGATCACCACGTCCTCCGCCGTTAAACCCTTTAGGTCGTATCCCTCTTTGTGACGCTTGAGGGATTGGATCTTCATCTCCCGCAACTGCTCGTTCACCTCCGGATTATGGATAATTTCCCCCAACAGAAAGATCCTCTTGTCCTTGAAAACTTTCGCCGCGGCGTAAGCCAGATCGATCGCTCTCTCCACCCCGTAACAAAATCCGAAAGCTTTGGCCAAGACCACGGTCATCTCCGCCGCTTCCAACGCCCGTCCCGTCGCCCTGACATACTCCACCGCCAAGCTGCGGTAATGTTTTTGGACCTCGGCCGCCACGGCCTCCATCACCTCCGGGGTGCGTAAATTTACCTTCTTCGCAACTGGAGTTGCCACTGCGCTCATAGGGGTACCCTACCTCCCCAAGGCATCGGGTCGAGTCCAGACCATCCGAAAGACTACTTCCTGCCCCTCAACGGCTTAGCCACAATCCACTCCAGAATTCCTTTTTGGGTATGGAGTCGGTTTTCCGCCTGATCGAAAATATCCTGCGAACGCTCCTCCAGAATCTCGGCGCTGATCTCCTTTCCCCGGTACGCGGGGAGACAGTGCAGAACCAGCACATCCCCCTTGGCTGACCTCACCATCCTCCGGTCGATCTGGTAGGGGGCAAAGATTTTTTCCCGCTCCGCTGTCTCCGACTCCTTCCCCATCGAAACCCAAACATCCGTGTACAGCACATCGGCCCCTCTCGCCGCCTCCATCGGATCCTCCATCCAACTCACATGGCTTCCGACCGCGGGCGGGCGGAATTTTCCAGGAGCCCCACAGACCAGTTGAAAATCAAATATCCTCGCCGCCTCCGCCCAGGATCTTGGAACGTTGCAAGCTGCATCCCCGATGAAGGCGATCCTCTTGCCTTGGATCGGACCCCTCTTCTCCTCAATGGTGAAAATATCACTCAGAATCTGGCATGGATGCTCGTCATCGGTGAGGGCATTGATCGTGGGAATCTTTGCGAATTCGGCAAACTCCTCCACATCCGATTGTGCAAAGGTCCGAATGACCGCGCCGTGCACCATCCGTCCCATGACCCGGGCTGTATCCCGCACCAACTCCCCTCTCCCCAGCTGGATTTCCGCAGCACTGAGGAAGCTGGGCACCCCACCCAGCTCCCGGATCGCCACCTCAAAAGACACGCGGGTGCGGGTCGACGCCTTGGTGAAAATCAGGGCCCAGATCTGCCCCGTCAAAGGACCCTGGACCGAACGTTTTCTTCCCCGTGCTTTTTTTGCCAACCGCGCCAGCCGAAGGATCTCCCTCGCCTCCGGCTCCCTCATCCCCTGCAGCTTGAGCAGATGCCTCATAGGGTCGACTCCACTTTTTTCACCGCCTCCCGCACCTCCTCCATCGACACCGAGTAGGGAGCGAGAAACCGTAAAACATCCGAGCC
Organism: Verrucomicrobiota bacterium; assembly: GCA_009927835.1. Taxonomy (GTDB): domain Bacteria; phylum Verrucomicrobiota; class Verrucomicrobiia; order Methylacidiphilales; family Verrucolacustridaceae; genus Verrucolacustris. The sequence goes on from RFMG01000057.1 coordinate 2,251, forward strand.
TGCGGGAACGACCAGCAAACCCGCCTTGGCCAAAGTCTCGGCAACCTCCGCATGACTTTTTCCCTTCACCGTCACCCCGACCATTCCTCCAAAGCCCCTCACCTCTCCCACCCAACCCCGACCCGATAATTTCCCCAATCCGCTCTTTAACTCCTCCCCCATCCTATCGATGTTTTTTGCGAGATCCTCCTCGTCGATGATTTTCAAAACCTCCAGGGCCACGGCACAGGCCAGCGCCGTCCCCCCGTAGGTCGTGGCATGGGTCCCCGGACCCAGAACATCCGCCAGCTTCTCCCCCAGCCAAACCGCTCCGATCGGGAATCCACCGCCCAGGCTTTTTGCCATCGAAACCGCGTCCGGGACGAACCCGTTCCCCCCGCCCGTCTTTTCCAAAATCTTTTCATAACTCTGAAACCGGCCCGTCCGATAGTGTCCGCACTGCACCGAATCCATCAGCAGATAGATGCCTTGTTCCTGGGTCAGCTTCCGTAGTCCCAAAAGATATTCCGGAGTGGCGGGAATCACACCGCCCTCTCCCTGAATCCCCTCAATCATCACAGCCGCCGTCCTGGGTCCCATCGCCTTCTCCACCGCCCCCAGATCATTGTAAGGGACATGAACAAACCCGGGCATCACGGGCCCAAACCCCTCCCGAAGCCGCTCTTGCCCCGAGGCCGCGATCATACCCAGGGTCCGGCCGTGAAAGGAGTTAAGGGTGGTGATGATTTCATATCGTCCCTGGGTCACACCCGCCTTCCGGGCTGCCTTCACCATCGCTTCGTTTGCCTCCGCCCCGCTGTTGCAGAAAAATATTTTTCCGGGCCCTGTTCGCCCGACCAACTCTCCCGCCAACTCCGCCTGCTTCGGATGAAAAAAAAGATTGGAAACATGGACCAGCTCCTCCGCCTGCCTTTTCATCACCCCGGCCAACCGCGGATGGGCATGGCCGAGGCAGTTCACCGCGATCCCGCTGCCAAAATCCAGGTACTCCCTCCCCTCCGCATCCCACACCCTTGCCCCCTTCCCCCTCACCAGAACAGGAGCCGTGGCCGGCCGTTTGTACGACGGAACCACGTGCCGGGCGTACTCTGCCCGCACCTGTCCCGAATCGGCTTTTCCCTCTTTCTTCAAGGTTCGATGGTAATCCCAAAACCCCCAACGGCCAATCCCTGCCTACTTTGCAGCCCAGCGCAAAAGGGCTTCCGTCTGCTCCCAACCCATGCACGCATCCGTAATCGAAACGCCGTATTTCAATCCTTTCGGCCCCTCCGGCGGAATGTCCTGCCTCCCCTCCTCCAGATGGCTTTCCAACATCAGCCCCAGGATTCCCGGGGCTCCGGATCGCTTCTGCTCGATGACGCTTTTCCAGGCGGTCTCCTGCTTGGTCGCCTCCTTGCCGGAGTTTGCATGACTGCAATCCACCATCAAACGCTCGGGTAAACCATGTTTCTTCAAAGATTCGCGTGCCGCCGATAAACTGGCCGGATCGTAATTCGTCCGGTCCCGTCCGCCACGCAAAACCAGATGCGTCGAGCTGTTCCCCACCGTGCAGACCACACTGGTCGCACCCTCGGCATCGATCCCGACAAACGCGTGGGCGGCCCGGGCCGACAGCATCGCATCCACGGCCACTTGCAGGCTTCCATCCGTCCCGTTTTTGAAACCGACAGGCATCGAAAGACCACTGGCCATCTCTCGATGGGTCTGGCTTTCCGTTGTCCTGGCCCCGATCGCCGCCCAGGTCACAAGATCCGCCAGATATTGAGGCACCACCGGATCCAAAAACTCCGTGCCGGCTGGGACTCCCATCTCGTTGATCTCGGCCAAAAGCCTTCGTCCTGCTTTCAATCCTCCCTCCAGATCGAGGGACCCGTCCAAGCCCGGGTCGTTGATCAACCCCTTCCAGCCAACGGTGGTTCTTGGCTTCTCAAAATAAACCCTCATCACAAGGAGCAGCTTCTCCCCCAAATCGTCCCTCATTTTCCGGATGCGGCCGGCGTACTCCAAGGCAGCCTTGCGATCGTGAATCGAACAGGGGCCGAGGATGATCAAAGGCCTCCTGTCCGTGCCGGCCAACACCGCCTCGACCTCCTCCCTGGATTTTCGCACCGTTTTTTCGGATACCGAACCGAGCGGGATTTCCCGTCTCAGTTGCGCAGGGGAAATCAGGGGCCGCACCTCCCGGACACGGAGGTTCATTAACTTGGGCGACTCCGCTTTTTTCACGACCATGGTCACCCGTTCATCCTAATCGATCCCGCCCGACTTGGAAAACCCCGATTCCAATCTCGCCTTCAACCCCGAAAGAGCCCACCATAAGAAACTTATGCTAAAGCGAATCGGAGTCATCACCTCGGGGGGAGACTCACCCGGAATGAATCCGGCCATACGCTCGATCGTCCGGACCAGTGTCAATCTGGGCATCGAGGTCGTCGGCGTTCAAAACGGATACCAGGGCATTTTTGACCGGGAGTTCATGCCGTTGGGGGTGATCGAGGTCAGCGGCCGGATCCGCGACGCCGGCACCATTCTCTCCACCAGTCGCTGCCTCAGGTTTAAAGAGAAAGAATCGCAACTCGAGGCCGTGGAAATCCTGAAAAAGGAGCATATCCAAGCCCTGCTGGTTCTGGGGGGCGATGGTTCGCTTGCGGGCGCAGCCGCACTTTCCAAACTTGGATTTCGGGTGCTCGGCCTTCCCTGCTCCATCGACAACGACCTGTCGGGCACCGAGATGTCGATCGGGGTCGACTCCTGCCTGAATACGGTCGTTCACCTGATCGATATGATCAAAGCCACCGCCGCATCCCACAACCGCTGTTTCGTAGTCGAGGTTATGGGACGGAATCACGGATACCTAGCCCTGATGAGTGCCATCGCGTCAGGTTCCCAAATCGCCGTCATCCCCGAGTTCCGATACGACATGAATCAGATCATAGAAAATCTCACCCGTCGCCGTCTCCGCCGGCACAACAACAGCGTCGTGGTGGTCGCCGAGGGAGCCTGTTCGGGACAGGATTTTATGGACCGATTAAAGAATGCGGGGGGCGACAAACTTCAACAGGAAATCCGACTCACCGTTTTGGGACATCTTCAGCGGGGCTCTCCACCCACCTTTTTCGACCGCTTTCTCGCCACCCGGATGGGGGAATTCGCCGTCCTCGCCCTGAATCAAGGAGAGCACGGCTCCATGGTCGGACTCCTTCGAAACCGGATGAACCTGACCGACCTCAACGAAATCAAAGGACATCGACCACCCCTTCCCGCCGATGCCATCCGCCTGGCCCGCAATCTCGGCATGGAGGTTGGCGTCCCAACCGAGACGTGATCCCCCCGATCACTTGATCGGCGCAGAGATCGCCTTAAACGTCCCTTTGTTTCTCGCGGCCAACACCTGGAGAAATCTTGTCTCATCCGGCTTGGACATATAGCCGACTGTATGGATCGAGGGAGTTGGAGCGTCCGACTTCTTGTAAAACTCGGTGTATACCTCCTGGATCCGGCGGATGAGGGCAGCTTCATCATAAACCTCTCCGGCCTGCTGGATCGCTTTGCCACCACTCTTGGCCTGCGGGGGTGTGGGTTGCCTCGGCGCTTGGGGAGGATTCGGCAGCCCCGGAATTTTCACACCATAATCCACTCCTGCCCCTTCCTTAACTTTCCCCCCCCCTTTTGCCTTGGCCTCAGCTATCTTTTGATCCTTTTTTGCCAAAAGATCTTTGTATTTTTCCCGGTACTCCTTCATCTCGGCTGCGTATTTCTCATAATCTTTTCGCCACTCCGCCACTTCTTTTTCATACTTGGCCCGATCCGCACTTGAAATGGCTGCGTCCTTCATCTCCCGCTTGGCCTCTTCCCGGCGGTCCTCCGCCACAACCGGGGCTTTGCCATCCGTGATCAAAAAGATCGTGTCCGCCAGCCCCTCAAAGGCGGCCAACAACCCTAAATCAAGCCGGGTTGTGATCTGACCTGTGTCTTTGTCACCCTTGATCAGGCCGAATTCCGGAATTTTTGGCCGATACTTGTTGTCGATCGTACCTTTTTTTTCGGACGAAAGGTTGTACCTGGAAATAAAATCCTCCGCTCCCTTTTTCATCTCGGCGGATGCGGGCACGCCAGCCGGTTGAAATAAGTCTGCCCCGGACGCCCCAAATGCCACCACATTGAAGCGGGTGCCTTCGTCCAGGCTCCGAATCATCTGCCGCAGGTTGTTTTTTACGACGGCGAATCCCGCCACCCCACCCCGCTGCTCCTCCAGCATGCTGTCGGAGAGATCCACCACAAAATATACATTCGTCCCCTCCCCTTTGACCCCGAAGAAATTCACGGCGGAAACTTTTCCCGTGGAACGTCCTGCCGGCTTGCTTAAGGCTGGATCGGATCCAGGGGCGGTCGAGGGCGCCAAAACAGGCGGAGCGGCATGAAACGACATCGACGGGCTTGTCATCCCACTCACGGCTAAAACCGTGTCCGTTTCCAGTGCAGGGGCATCCGAGGGAGCAGAAGAGGATTCGACGGGGGTATCCTCCATCGTCTCGGGGGCCGCCTCGGGTGGAGCCTCCATCCCCACATCCTCCGCCGGCACACCACCCTCACTGGTAAAAGGCATCCGGGGGGCGGATCCCTTAAACAAGGTGTAACTTCCAAAACCGAGAAGCAGCAAAACATGAAAAGCCACGGCCAAAAAGAGGCTCCCTCCGAAAAGACTCTTGTACTTCTCAAGAAAACTGCGATTTCCTCCTGACTTTTTTTGGCCCTTTTTTGGGGAACCTCCCCCTGTTGCCGTAATCTCCTCTTGGGAGGTTTGCATTCCGCAAAGAATGGTTCATCGGGCTCGAAATCTCAACTCTTTCCAAGAGGGGCGGACTCACCACGGACCCCCGTCATTTCCTCCGAGAACTGACTCGTCCGACCCGATTATCTTCCTACCATCGGAGGATGAACGTTTTTCAGGTGGAGCAGAAGCTTGTCTCCGCCCCGCTTCGCGACGTCGGCCGCGAGGTCCATCGGGTGCTGGACAAGATGGGAAAAGAGCCACCGCGGGGCGAGATCGCCATCACTGCGGGTAGCCGCGGAATATCCAACCTCGTGGCCATCACCAAGGCTGCAGGGGAGTGGCTCCGCGCACACGGGGCCCAACCCTTTCTGGTGCCCGCGATGGGATCCCACAATGGTGCCACGGCCGAAGGACAGCAAAAGATGGTCGAGTCTCTCGGCCTGACTTCAGCCGCCACCGGGCTCGAAATTCGGTCCAGCATGGACTGCATCAAGCTCGGAACGGTTGATTCGGGGGATGTTTGGATGGATCGCCACTGCCACGCATCGGCGGGGGTTCTTGTCCTGAACCGGATCAAGCTGCACACCTGCTTCTCCGGACCCGTCCAGAGCGGTCTCACGAAGATGATGGTCGTGGGCATGGGAAAGATCCGCTCCGCCGAGACCTTTCACTCCGCACGGCCCGATCGTATGCCTCGGATACTGGAGGAAATGGGCTCCCTCCTCATTCAGTCCGGAAAGATTTTTGCGGGCCTGGCAATCTTGGAGGATGGTTTTGACGAGACGGCCGAGATCCATGCCCTGCCGGGGGATGAGATTCTCCCGGGGGAGCCCGCCCTGCTCGAACGGCACCGCCACTACTTTCCCGCCCTTCCCTGCCGGGAGCTGGATGTCCTCGTTGTTGATGAGATTGGCAAAACATTTAGCGGAACCGGAATGGATACGAATGTCATCGGGAGAAGGGGTGTTCACGGATATGAGGACCTGACAGAACCCAGAATCAAAATCATCGCCGCCCTCGGCCTCTCCGAGCATGCCCGAGGCAATGCCCTCGGTGTCGGTCTTTCCGATTTCATCACCCGCCGCCTCCGCGATTCGATCGACGAACAGAAGACCTTTGTGAACGCCTTCACCACGGGCGACATGCAGCGCATGGCCATTCCCTGCACTCTTCAGGACGACGCCGCTCTCTTTCAAAAAATCCGGGAGCGGTTTGGAGAACGTCGCTGGATGCTGATTCCCAACACCCTTCATCTTGGAAGGATTTTCGTCAGCCACGATCTTGTGAAGGAACTTCAAAACCACCCGCGGTGCCGCGTCTCCTCAACGCCCACCCCCCTGACCTTTTCGGACGGCCGATTGACTCTTTTTCGTTGAGGAGTCCTTTTCTCTCCTACCCTCGCAACTTTTCCACCATGGTTTCCCAGTCCGGTTCCGGTGTGAGGTGACACCAGGAGAACCTCAGCGCTCCCACGATCTCATCCTTGGCGAGCCCCATCGCCTTCAGGACATGACTCGGCTGGTAGTGCGCCGAGGTGCAGGCGGAACCGTTCGATACCGCCACCAGATCCCGGATTCTCACCATGGCCTCCTCCGCACTGATGCCGGGAAAGGAGACGTTCGCCGTATGCGGGAGGATCTGCCCCTCCTCCCCGTGGATTTTCGGATTCAACCGCTGGATCGCCTTCAGAAACTTTTTTCGAAAATCACGACACTTTTTTTCCCGCATCCCGTGCTCCCTCTCCCCCAACTCGGCGGCTAAACCCAAACCGGCGATCAAGGGTACGGGTAACGTCCCGGGCCTCAGCCCCTGCTCCTGTCCCCCCCCGTAAACCAACGGAAGAAGCGGAGCCCTCTGCTTTTTTCGATGCCGGACAATCAATACCCCCACCCCCTTAGGACCGTAAATCTTATGTCCGCTCGCACTGATCATATCGATCCGCTTATTTTTCAGGGGCTCGACCAGCTTTCCAAAGGTTTGTGCGGCATCCACATGGAACCAGGCAGGATGATCCATCATTCCTTCCGCCACTTCCCCGATTGGCTGAGTCACACCCGTCTCATTGTTCGCATGCATCATCGAGACCAACAAGGTGGACGGGCGGATCCGCTGCATGAATTTGGCTGAATCGATCCGACCGTTTTTTTCCGGAGTCACCCAGTCGACCTCAAAACCGTCTTTCGCAAGAATCTCAATCGGCTCCAAAACCGCCTTATGCTCAATCGGGCTGCTCACGATATGGGTTTTCCCATGGCTTCGTCCCCAATGGGCCAAACCGAGAATCGCCAGATTGTTGCTCTCGGTGGCCCCGCTGGTGAAAATCACCTCCTCCGGCTTTGCGTCGACCAGCCGTGCGATCTGCTCCCGGGCCTTATGCACCGCCTCCTTCGCCCGGGCTCCAAACGCGTGGGTCCGACTTCCCTCGTTTCCGTACTCCTCCTCAAAAAAGTGGCGGATCAACCTCCCCACTTCCGGCTCCAGCGGGGTCGTTGCATTGCAATCCATGTAAACCGGTTGTGCAAGGGACATAAAATCAAACTATGGCCTGAAATTTCCGACTTTTCCAGCACCCCTTTCTGGCCTCAAGCAAGGTTTGTCTGCACACCTTCTGTTGACGTAACCTACCCCTACCTGCCGGAGTAGCTCAGTGGTAGAGCATCTGTTTCGTAAACAGAGGGTCACGGGTTCAATCCCCGTCTCCGGCTCACCCCATCTCCCTCCCTGCGTACGCGGGCGTTGAACCGCTACCCAGCAGCCAAAATCTGAGCCGCCGTCTCCTCCCCATGTTTCCAAACCGATTCGATCCGTGAGTCGGTTGCGGAGTCGCCACAAACATACAAACCTTCTGGCATGCGGGGAGAAACCGCATCCCCCGACCGCCTTGCATACCTCCAGCGGTGCCCAAAAACAGCCCCTCTTTTGGCGGCATCCACCCCCCAAGCATCCTCAAACCTCAACTGCAGATCCCCCATCCACTCCTCAGGCTTTTTTTCCAGATTCTGCCGGCTGTAATCGACGGAGGCCTGAACCACAAAAACGCTCCTCCCGTTTTGGATTCGGCCGGCTTTCCCATTCTCACACGCCACCCAAGCCAGCGGATCCCTCCCACTGGAATTCATCTTTGCATAAAATGAACCCTCCCAATCGATCGTATATTCCAAAAGCAACGTGAGGTTGGGCTCAAACAAAACCATGCCCGCATCCATTCCGAACAGTGCCGCCGTCTGGGGCCACGGAGCGGAGCTGACGACACCGTCGTACTCCTTCCCTTCAACCTTCCACTTCCTCCCCTTTTGGATCACACGACCCACCTCGCTCTCCCGCCTCACATCCATCCCTTCAGACAAAAAAGCACCCAATCGGTTATTGCCATTGGCCAGATAAAACCGCTCTTCCCCGGGACGATACATCTCCCCGTTCACCAGAATCGGTTTTTCCAACTTCCTCAGATAGTCTCCCGCGATCTCTTCAACCTCTTTCCGGATCTCTGCATCCCTCAAGGTGAAATACTGTGCTCCGGTATCCACCAGGTGATCCCCGAATTTTCGCGTGGCACATCGGCCGCCTAGACTTCTTGATTTCTCCATCACCACAACGTGGTGCCCCCCCGCCATCAGTCGCCGGGCACAAACGAGCCCGCTGATGCCTGCTCCGATGACCGCAATTTGCACTCCCTCTTCCTGCCAGAGCCTTGCCGAACCGCCAGCCCCGCCTTTTCCCCGGCCCTTCTGCAATCTAGGATCCTTTTCTTGAAAGCGACCCTTGCCAGCGTCCGTTCGGTTTATACGGATCTCGCCCGGCGACCGGTCCGGCGCGACTGCCTTCGCCGGACCGAATGCTGTCAATTCAAGCGGACCGGGAAAACACCCCAGCTGACCCGCGGAGAGGCCCTTGTCGCCGCCCACGGCTTCCGCTCTACCGGTCGGAAACATCTGCCGGAACCCCAGGACGGCTCCTGCCCTTTTCTCCTACCCCAAAACCAAAAGTGCCTCATCTACGAATCCCGGCCCTTCGGCTGTCGGACCCACTTTTGCCAACCCGCAGGCGGGCCGCTCGAACGCAAAGACGTTCTCGACCTGATTCGTCGCCTCGAACAGATCGACACCGAACTCGGGGGCGACGGCCCGCACGCCCTTCCCCAAGCCGTGGCCTGGGCCCTCGATCAAGGGTGAACTCCCCCCGTATCGTCATTGCCGGGGGCGGGGCGGCCGGTTTTTTTGGGGCCATCTCCGCCGCTGAATCCAATCCCCTCGCCCAGGTTGTTCTCCTGGAAAAAAGCCCCCACCTCCTTTCCAAAGTCCGCATTTCGGGTGGAGGTCGGTGCAACGTGACCCACGCCTGTTTCGACCCCCGCGAACTTTCCACCCGATATCCCCGGGGAGGCCGTGCCCTGATCGGTCCCCTCAACCGCTTTGGCCCGACGCAAACCATCGAATGGTTCCAATCCCGAGGGGTGAAATTAAAAACCGAATCCGACGGACGAATGTTTCCGGTCACCGACTCCTCCCAAACGATCATCGACTGCCTGACCCAGGCCTCGCAAAAAGCCAAGGTGAGGATTCTCACAGGCCACGGAGTTCACTCCATCCAGAGATCACCTGAAGGCGGTTTCACCCTGAGCCTTGGCTCAGGCTCCACAATGGAGTCCGACCGTTTCCTGTGGGCCGGCGGCGGATGCCGCCCGGATTCCCAACCGTGCACAGCCCTCGGGCACACGCTCTCCACCCCTGTTCCATCCCTTTTTACTTTCCATATTTCTCTGCCCTGGCTGAACGAACTGGCGGGACTCTCGATCGATTCAGCCCAAGTTTCCGTGCCTGGGACCGATCTGCGCGAATCCGGCCCACTCTTGATCACGCACGCAGGCCTGAGTGGTCCCGCCATCCTCCGCCTCTCCGCATGGGGGGCCCGCCCCCTTCACTCCTTCAACTATCACTTCCCGCTCCTCGTCAACTGGCTCCCCCACCGATCCGCCGACGAGCTTTTCAGGGAGATTCAGGAGCGAAGGGAGACGATCGGAGCCCAGATGGTGCTGCGCTCCAGATGGAGTCCCCTCCCCAGTCGGCTTTGGGAAAAGTTGGCGCTGCAGGCGGGGATCACGCCCGAGGATCGTTGGTCAAAACTCAGCCGTGAATCCGCCACCAGCCTCATTCATATCCTCAACTCCACACAGCTTCACGTCACGGGTAAGAGCATGAATAAGGAGGAGTTTGTCACCTGCGGGGGGATTCCCCTGAAGGAGATCGATACAAAAACCATGGAAAGCCGGCTCGTCCCCGGTCTTTACTTCGCGGGTGAGGCGCTCGATATCGACGGAATCACGGGAGGTTACAACTTCCAATCCGCCTGGACCACCGGTTGGATCGCCGGCCAATCGATGGCGACCAGCTAATCTGCAACCAACCGCTCGACCCAATCCGCCCACTCCCCCTCTCTCGGCCAACGTCCCCCCTGGCTCCAACACCTCACCCTCTCCCCGGGGGGAGACCAAATCGCAGGATCGGTGGGACCAAAAAGAAGCCCACACTTCACCCCGCTCCATCCTGCCAGGTGGCTGATTCCGCTGTCGTGACCGAGATAAAGGTCAGCGGCCTGGAGAATCCCAAAAACCTCGGGCAAGGCGTGATTTTGAACATACCTATTTTTTCCCGTCCTCCAGAGTTCCGGAATCTGCTTGTCCCAATCATTCTCTGCCTCACCCCCCAACCATGTGACCGAGAAGGGTCGTCGTTGGGCTAGCTTCCCCAACTCTTTCAGCCACCCATCCAATGCCCAACACTTGGAAGCACCCCCGCTTCCGGGATGAATCACCCAGGAGGCCAACTCCCGCTCCGTGCTTTGCAGCAGGCTCAGCTTTTCACCCCACAATCGGCGGGCATCCCCCGGCTCAACACCCCACCGCTTCAGCGGCTCTGCCAGATGCCTCCAAGCCGCCACCCTCGGATTTCTCGGATCGTGACGGACATACTCCCCCGTTCCCCCTGCCCGTTTCCAATTTTCTGAAAAGATTTCGTCCGGATCAAACAGATAGGACACCGTGAGATCAAACTCGGTGAAATAGTCTGCCCACTCGGAATCCAGATTCCCCCTTTTTGCATAAAAACTGGCCAATCCCGTTGTTTCCATCGGTCTGACCGCTTGAACCGCCCGGGGACCCACAACCAGCTCCCCGTGTCTTCGGGCCGTCACCATCTCGATCTCCGCATCCGGCCACTTTTCCCGGAGACCCGCCACGGCCGGCAAGGTCAGCAGGAAATCCCCCAGCGCACCCCCACGAAGCACCAGAATTTTCATTCCGGGGAAAGAAACCTACGCGCCACCCGTTCAATAAACAAAAAGTCCAAGCGCCAGCAAAAGAAGTCCAAAAAGGAATCCCAGTCCCAGCAGGCACTTGCCCCGAACGGGGGAGGAAAGGCCCCAATGGATTGCATCCCGCAAAAGATAGGGGGCGCCCACCATCACCATTCCCTCAACGATGATCAGGTAAGCATACGAGACCACCAGCAGCCGGGCAGGATCGTTCCGAAGAAAGGCGGCATCGAGAAGAACATCTCCTCCCAAAAGGAAAAGGATTCCCAGCGAGCGCACCGCGATAAACTCCCGGACATAAAGCCAGCTTGTGACCCCCAAACCCACCACACCCAGGATAAAAAGAGGGCGAAACCGCGTGTACTCCATCAGGTTGATCGATCCCGCCAGCCAAGCCGACCAACCCGTCGCAATCGCCAGAAGAACTCCTCCCAAAGCGTCGTTCCTGGGAAAAGCACGGATCCACTGGACCGACTGCCGTTGATCGAACAACCACCATCCGTGGCTTAAAATCAGCCCCAGCCCGACCCAAACGGAAACCTGCGCCAAGGTGAAGGAGTAGATCATTGCAAGTCACTCCAGAATGGCCGGATCGCCGTAGTCGGTAAATCCCGTTGATTCAGTGATTCGCACCGTGAGGAGCTGACCCAAGTGCCTGGCTCCCCCGTCAAAAACCACGGGTCGGTTTTGCCTCGACCGACCCGTCAGACGACTCTCCTTCGTCTTGCTCGGCCCCTCGACAAGAATCTCCGTCAAGGAGCCGATCCTCTTGGGGGAGGTCACGGCCACCTGCCGGTCCAGGAGGTCTAGGAGCGAGCGATTCCACCGCTCTTTGGTCTCCTCCGGCACTTCCTTCCCCGCGCTTTGTAGGGCGCGTGTGCCCTCGCGCGGCGAGTACCGGAAGACAAATCCGTTATCAAACCCCACCTCCTCCATGAGCTGAAAGGTCATCTGAAAATCCTCCTCCGTCTCACCCGGATACCCCACAATCACGTCCGTCGTTAACCCAATCCCGGGGCAGGTTTGCCTGACGTTCCGGATGATCTTTTTGTACTGCTCCACCGTGTACCCCCGGCCCATCTCCTTGAGCAGACGATCCGACCCGGACTGAACGGGCAAATGAAGATGCTCACACAGCTTGCTCAGCCTGCCGAAACAACCGATCAAATCTTCCTTCATTCCCCGCGGGTGCGGCGAGGTGAACCGAATCCGCTCCAAACCTTCCACCCCCTGCAGCTCTTCCAACAGCTGAACAAAAGCGGATTTTCCTGAAACCGCAGGGATCTCCCTTCGTCCGTACATGTTGACGATCTGACCCAGAAGCGTGACTTCCCGAATCCCTTTCTCCACAAGACCGCGTACCTCGAGCACAATCTCCGCGATCGGACGGGAGCGCTCACTCCCCCGCGTGGTCGGCACAATACAGAAGGAGCAGTGCATGTCACAACCCTGCATCACGGAAACAAAAGCGGTGACCTGTTTTGGATTCAGAACATGGTCGCGAATCGTTTTCTCCGATCCCTCCTCCTCACCCACTTCGGCAAAAAACTTGGGTCGCCCCCCCAAGCGGGCCTCCCGCGCCTCCTCCACCAGATCCGCGACCCGATGGAATTTCTGTGTTCCGACAACAAGATCCAGACCTTTCATCTCCGTCTCCAACGCCCCCCCTCGCCTCTGGGCCATACACCCGAGAAAGCCCAGGACCACGCCCGGATTCTTTTTGCGAAGGGCCTTCAGGTTGCTCATTTTTCGGAGGGCTTTTTGCTCTGCCAGATCCCGGACACTGCACGTGTTCAGCAAAATGACATCCGCCTCTCTCTCGGTTTTTGCCGGCTGATAACCGCGATCCAAGAGCTGCCGAGCCACCTGCTCGGTGTCCCGCTCGTTCATCTGACACCCGTAAGTTTTAAGGAAAACGGAGGGCATGGAGGAGGATCATGCCTGAATCTCAGGCGAAGGAGAATCCCCAAAGAGCGGTTCAAGCAAAGAGGCGTTTGCTGAAATGCCCGCGCACAAGCCGGAACAAAACAAGAGGAAGCGGGAGCAAAAGGAAAAAAGCCGCTGGCACAAGAACCGTGGTATGACAGAGACCCCCGTCCATCTTGACAATTCCCTCCCAAAGCAGGGCCACAAAACCAAACGCCGCTCCCCAGTAGCTCAAGGGCATGACGACAGCCCGAAAGTTTTCCTTCTCCTTCAGGCGATGAATCCTTTCTGATCGGTTATTCCAGTCCACGATTCGAAGCTTTCTAAAAAACCGTGGGGCCAATCACAATCAAAATCTAAGGAATTTTCGTCGAATCGTCCTGATTCGCGGAACGGTGCTCTGCCCATCCCATCCCCGCCAAGCCCAGCTCAAAAAGCGCGTACAAAGGCACAAACATCAAGGCCAGGTTGAAAGGATCGGAGGTGGGGGTGACGCAAGCCGCCACCACCAACAGAGCCACCACCGCATGTCGCCGGTGATTCGAAACCACTTTTTTTTCCAGAATTCCAAGACGGGCAAGGATGACCATGACTAGGGGAAGTTCAAAAGAGAGGCCAAACCCCACCAGCATCTGGAGGACGAAATCCGTATAACTCGCCATCGTCCAACTTGTCTCCAGACCCAACCAGCGGTTGAAATCCTGGAAAAACCGCAACGTTTGGGGCAGGACGAGGAAATAACAGAAGAGAACCCCTCCCAAGAAAAGGATAGTCCCCACAAAAAAAACAGGCAGTAACATACCCCGCTCCCGGGGATCGAGTGCGGGCAAAAGATATTGCCCCAGAAAAAATAGCACGAGGGGGAGCGAAAGCAGAATCCCCGCCCCGATTCCGATCTGCAGGGTCACGGTCATCGGATCCGTCACCTGCAGAGCCAACAAGGTGCTCGGCGCGGACACGGTCGCACCCGCCGTGGTCTGCGCCAGGGGCCAGCGCAGGATTTCCATCACTCGGCCGATACCCATGACCCCCAGAACCGATCCCCCCGCGATCGCGGCGGCACACTTCAAAAGGAGCCCTCGCAAATCCTCCAGATGATCCAAAAAGGGCTTTTCGCTGTCCTTCATTCAAACTTTCTCCACCCCTTTTCCGTCACCACAGCGGGAAGGGAAATATCGTGGGGCTCCCGAGGCAGCTCCTCCGCCTCCTGGAGGTCGAAAAACATACCCAACACCTTTGAACTGCGGCCTCGGCGGGACAAAGCGCGGTCGTAGTGCCCGCCCCCACGACCCAACCGCGTGCCCTTCGCATCAAACGCCCGCCCCGGAACCAAAAATAACTCGATCTCCTCGACCGCTCTTCGGACCGACAAATCGGGAGACGGCTCCCACAAAGTCCTCGTTTCGGGAAGGTGGCGCGCCGAAACCTCCCACCAGGTCAACCCCTCCCGGATCTCGATTTTTGGAAACAAAACCTTTTTTCCCGTTGCACGGGCCGCGTCCAACAAACCCCGGGTCTGGGGTTCATCCGTCAGGGAAAGGTAAAGGCCGAGAACAGTCGCGCTCTTCCACTCCTCCCGCCCCACAACAACCTGCTCGATTTGCCCGGAGGCCACACGCCGCTCCTCTTCCGTCAGCCGGGCCACCCGCGCCCGCATCTCCTCCCGCAGCGCAGCTTTTTTGACTCCTGACATTCGGTTCACACTGCCCGCTTTCGGGTCGCACGCCAATCCTGTCGAGAGGGTTTGCCAGCGATCCATTTTCCAATCATTCTGTTTTCCTTGAGTCCACGGAACTCCCCACGCTCTCGCCGCCCCGCCCACCGCTTCGTGACCGATGTGCTTTTGCCCGCCCTCTTCACCCGCAGGCGCGGCCAGAGAAACGGGGTGCCACCCGTGTTTCCGAAACTCAAAAAAGGGCAACTTTGCATCACCTGGATCGGCCATGCCTCCTTTCTCATTCAAACCCCGCAAGCCAACATTCTCATCGACCCGAACTGGGCCAACTGGCTTCTCGTGGTTCGCCGGCTCCGCCATGCCGGCCTGGCGCAGCACCACCTGCCCTCGATCGACCTTGTCCTGGTCACCCATGCCCATTTCGATCACCTTCACCGTCGCAGCCTCCGGCAAATCGCGGCCAACCAACCCATCGTCGTTCCATCCGGGGTGGGAGATCTGGTGCACGGTCTTGGCTTCGAGAAAGTCTACGAAATGAAATGGTGGGAACGGCTCCGTTTCCCCGGGGCGGCCGTCACGTTTGTTCCTGCCAAACACTGGGGCGCGAGAAAGGTGACCGATCACCATCGCGGCTACGGGGGCTATGTCCTGGATGTCGGCGGACGGACGGTTTACCACGCCGGCGATTCAGGCTACTTCAACGGGTTCCGTGAAATCGGGAGAAAATTGCACCCTGAAATCTCCCTTCTGCCCATCGGGGCGTACCACGGCCCCAAATTTGGCGAAAACCACATGGATCCCGAGGAGTCTCTTCGGGCTTTCGAGGATCTGAAGTCCAAGGTTCTTGTTCCGATGCACTTCGGAACCTACCGCCTGAGTTTTGAACCCTTGCACGAACCCCCGCAACGACTCATGGAGGCCGCGACCCGGTCCGGTCGCTTGTCCGCCGTCCGGTTCCTGATCGAGGGCATGCCCACCCTACTCTAGCCCTCCACCCTCCGCCCACCCCTGCTTGGCCGTGGGTCGGGCATACGCCACCAACCGCCCGTGATGGGTTATGAAGTTAAAAAAGTTTTTTGCGTTGCCGCACGGCGCGTTCGGATCGAACGAGTAAACATCCACCCCGCCCCCCCGTTCCCCATCCATCCGCTGGGAGGAACCTGCCACCATGGCTTGGCCGTCCTTTTTTCTTCCCAGATAGATCATCACATGGCTGATCGGTGGATCCCGGGGCACATTGTACGTCCACTCCCAAAAAAGAAGGTCACCGCTCCTCATGGCCGCCAGAAGTTTTTTTGAATCCACCTTTCCGTCGGGTTCGATCGGAACGTTCCTGATTTTGCCCCTTTGTTTGAAGTAGAGATACTGGTCGGAGGCGGTCCGTGGAATATCAAAACCAAAAACCCTCCATACGATATACCGCACGGTGTTGGAGCAATCCATCGTGATGACATACGGATGCCCCGGCGGTTGCCACGACTGGGCATAGGACAAATCCTGCTTGGATAGCCAGCGACAGGTCTCCACCAGCTTCTGGTGTTGATCCGGATTCACCGCGCCCAACGCTGAAACTGAGCCCCAACCCAGAAGGGAACAAAGCCCCAGCCAGGAAGCTAAAAAACGCGATTCCATCCCCTTTCATTGCAAATCTCGCGGAGACCGCAAGTTCGGACACACCAGCCCCAACAACCCGTCACTTCAAGAGGTCAAAAAAAGCCTTGGGGTGGGCCAGGTCGGTAAATACCGCATCAGCCCCGCAATCCTTCAGCTGACTTTCGGTAAACGACCCCGTGGCCACAGCGATCGCTCTGGCACCCATCGCCCTGGCACAAGCGACATCGTGGGGAGTGTCGCCGATGACGAAAACTCTCTCTGGCGGAAACTCCTCCCCATGATGCTCCTTGGCCCTGCGTTTGGCATGAGGGCCGAGGTCGTTCCGAAACGCGGAATCATCCGCAAAGGCACCAAAGGCAAAGAAATGATTCACTCCATACCGCTCCAGCTTCAACCTCGCGCCCTTCTCGATGTTTCCCGTCAACAGGGCCTGAACCAGTTCAGGTCTTGGTGTGTCTCCTCCAAAATTCCCAGCACCCCGGGGTGAAGACCCCCGTTCCGTTTCGGAAGCTCTTCCGCCAAAAGTTCCACATAGACATCAAGAAATCGGGCCACCTCCTCCGCCCCATTCGGCTTTCCATCCCTTTCGAGCAACTGCTCCACAATCCACCGATCCGTCCGACCTGCGATCTCTAGGCCCTGCAAACCCCGATGAATCCCGTGCAGCTTACCCATCGCACGCCCCAAGGCAGCCTCCCCCGCTTTCCCCGTGTGGAGAATCGTCCCGTCAATATCCCAGAGCAAAAGTTTCCGGGGTGAACTTGCGGCCGGCTTCACATCCCCATCACGCTGTATCCGGAATCCGCATACAGAATCTGTCCCGTGATTCCGGCAGCACCGTCCGAGGCTAGAAACACCCCCGTCGCTCCCAACTCCTCTAACGTGATATTCCGCTTTAGCGGTGCATGCGCCTCATAATGGGAAAGCATCGCAGAAAAACCGCTGATCCCACGCGCCGCCAGGGTGTTGACCGGACCCGCGCTGATCGCATTCACCCGAATCTTCTTCGGCCCCAGGTCGTAGGCGAGGTAGCGAACGCTGGCCTCCAGCGCCGCCTTCGCCACACCCATCACATTGTAGTGGGGCACCACCTTCGCCGCCCCGTAGTAGCTCATCGTGACGATGCTCCCCCCCGCGTTCATCAGCGGAACTGCCGCACGACTCACCGCCACCAGGGAGTAAGCACTGATGTCATGCGCTATCCGAAAGGCCTCCCGGGAGGTGTCCAGAAAGTTGCCCTCCAGCGCCTCCTTGGGGGCAAAAGCCACGCTGTGCAAAAGCAGATCCACTCTTCCCGTTTTTTCCCGCACAAACTCAAAAAATTTGCCGATGTCCTCGTCCCGGGTCACATCACACGCGGCCACGGGAGTCTCCGACCCGAAGGTAGCCGCCAACTCCTCGACATTCTCCTTCAAACGTTCCCCCTGGTAATTGAAGATCAGCCTGGCTCCGGCATCCGCCCACGCCTTGGCGATTCCCCAGGCGATACTCCGCTTGTTGGCCACACCAAAAACCAAGCCAACCTTTCCCTCCAAAGTTTTTTGACTCACGCCGTCTAAAGTGCCCCCGAGAGGCCCCCGCTGTCACGCTTCGAGTCACTTCCACTTGGCCTGCATCTCCCCTCCTGCTACCAACTCAAAGCGTGACCGTTCCCCAACTGCATATCGGCTGGATTCTGTTCGCGCCCCTTGTTCTTGCCCTGCTGGCCATCGATCTGATTCTTTTCCACCGGGATCCCAGGCCGGTCGACCTCCGCCGCTCCCTCCGTGCCACCGCCGGCTGGGTTGCACTGGCCCTCGCGTTTGGAGGATTCGTTGCCTTCACCCTTGGCGTCACCCCAGCCATGGAATTTTTTACCGGCTATGTCATCGAACTTTCCCTGAGCGTCGACAATGTTTTCGTTTTTGCCGTTCTTCTCCGCTACTTCGCTGTCCCTGAAAAATCCCAGTTCCCTGCCCTGTTTTGGGGCATCATCGGAGCCCTTTTTCTACGAGCCCTCTTCATCTTCACGGGGATTACCCTCATCAACCGCTTCCATTGGCTGATCTATATTTTCGGGGCCCTTCTTGTCTACACCGGAATCAAACTCCTCAAGGGGGGCGAGGCAAAAGTGGAGCCCGACCACAACCCCCTCGTTCGAATCGCCCGCAAACTCATTCCGATCACACCCGATTTCCATGCAGACCGCTTTTTCATTCGAGAAAAAAACCGCTGGATCGGCACTCCTCTGCTCCTGGTGCTGATCGCTCTCGGCACCACCGACCTCGTCTTCGCAATCGATTCCATCCCGGCGATCCTCGCCATCACTCGCGACCCTTTCATTGTCCTCACCTCAAACGCCTTCGCCGTTCTCGGCCTTCGTGCCCTCTACTTTGCCATCGCCGGCCTCATCAAGCTCTTCGCCTACCTGAATATCGGTCTTTCCATCATTCTCTCCTTCATTGGGCTCAAAATGCTTATCTCTGGGTATGTCCACCTCCCCATCCCTTGGACCCTCGGCTTTGTCCTTGGTGTCCTTGCTGTGTCGATCCTCGCCTCCATCCTTCGCCCTCCCGTCAAATCCAATAATTAATTTTTACTCCAGTAGCTTAACTCATTTTCCGACAGCTAGTTAGAGAATTGTTTTGCATCGGCTGGCTGGATATCCCCCTGAGGATTGACGCTCTCTCGACCTATCCTAGGATGGTAACGATGCCACAAGTCGTCGATCTGACATCGGCCATCGCGCGTAAAACCTTTGCCAAAAAACCCAAGTTCCGCCTGGGGCTGTTCGGCACGTTGGTCGTCTCCAACTTTGCCTGGTTGATCCTCTTCGGGATCGCCGTTTTCTCCCTCGTTGGAGTCACCCGCTTTTCCGCCGCCCTTTCGAAAAGTTATCTGGAGGAAAAGTGGAATTCGCTGCAGAGCCGCTTGGCCCAGAAGAAAGAGATCGAGGAGCGTGACCTTCGAATCGCACGGCTCATCGCTTCCCATAGCTCCGATACCACCGATATCCTTGGGTTGGCCACCCGTATTTCCAAAATCCTCGATACAACCAAAGGGCGGCAAAGGAGCTTTTTGGAAAATGCGATTCCGGAGGCGATGCTGATCCAAACCAGCTCCCAAATCCCAGCCTCCGCCGTCCTCGCCATGGCGATCTTCGAATCGGGATATGGCAACAGCATGCTTGCGAAGGACTACAACAACTACTTTGGGATGAAGGCCTTTGACAGTTGGACCGGGCCTCGTGCCCTGAACATGCCCACCCGGGACAGCGGCGAGGACACCACCGCCGATTTCCGCGCCTACCCCAGCCTCGCCGCGGGTTTCCAAGGATACTCCCAGTTCCTCCTCTCCAACGAGCGCTACCGGAAATTCGTCGGCGAAAAATCAGGTGTGAAATTTGTCTCCAACATTCTCGCTGCGGGCTACTGCCCCGACCCGGACTACCTCGTCCACATCCGCGATATCATCCAGAAACATGGTCTCGACCAGCTGGATGCTGCCTTGGAGGAAATCGTCGACAACAAGGAGTCTGTCGCCACAGCGCTACCCGTTTCCCAACCGCCCGCTCCTGCGGTAGCTCACTAGATTTTTTTGCCGGCAACGGCGGTCCCGTCAGCGCAGGAAATGGGTTCCCGTCCGGGAACCTTGACCTCCAGCAACAGGTATTTCCAACCACCCTCCGACCCCCTCTCTGCCCGCAGTGTCACCTTGGCTCCGCGGATCGACCCCCGAAGATGAAACTCCAACCTTGCCGTGCCCCCTTGCGGCTTGTCCTCCAGCTCCCCGGTCACCGACCACCCCACCGTCACCGGCTCTCCCAATTCCCGTCTCACCCGTTCATTTCCCAACACCCTCTCCACTGCCACCCGCATCACATCGCTCTTTTTCAACATGGAGTAGCTGATGTTCAACGTCATCCAACCCACGCCAAAAACCACCGTCACCACCCCCACCAACCCCAAAACCAGCCACCTTCGGGCCTTCACCTCCCAGGCCATGAGCTCCGCTTGGCTCATCAGTTTCCTCTGCACCTCTCCACTCTGGATTCCCCCACCCCCTGGCGTCCATCCCCACTCTCGCCCCCACCACCACCTTTCAGGTATCTTTCTGCGCATGCTTTCGATCGAATCCATCGCCCAGCTTGCCCGCGAACATGCCTCGGACCTGCCGGCCAAAGTTGCTGAATTCGAAATTCGCGGCCACTCCTTCTGTTCCATGCATCGCCCCCACCTGATGGGTGTCATCAACCTGAGTCCCGACTCCTGGTACCGAGAAAGTGTCGTCACAAGCACCGAGGCCGCGATTTTCCGTGCTCGTCGCCTCCACGCGGAAGGGGCTCACCTCATCGATCTCGGCGCTGAGTCTTCCCTCCACCACGCCGCCCGGGTGGATCCGGCCCGGCAGATTGCCACTCTTCTTCCCATCCTGGAACCCCTCGTGCGGGAGGGTGCGCTGATCTCCATCGAAACCTATCAGCCCGAAGTCGCCCGCAGGTGTCTGGAGGCAGGAGCTGCCGTCCTCAACCTTACCGGCACCCGCCCCGCCGATGATCTTTACCGTGCCGTTGCCCAGCATCGTGCCGGCATCATTCTCTGTTACGTCCAGGGGGAGAATGTCCGCTCCGTGGGGGATTTCATCCACTCTCCGGATCACGCCTCCGCCCTGCTCGACTACTTTCGCCGCGAAATCGACCGTGCTGTCCATGCAGGGGTTCACGCCATCTGGATCGATCCGGGACTCGGCTTCTACTATAAAAATCTTCAGGACAGCACCGCCCGAATCCGATACCAGGCCGAAACCTTTCTCCACACGTTCCGGCTCCGCACCCTCGGTTGGCCCGTCTGTCATGCCCTCCCCCATGCATTCGAGTTGTTTCAAGACGAGGTCCGCTCCGCAGAGTCCCTCTTCGCCGTCCTTGCCATTCTTGGGAAAACCGATCTTCTTCGAACCCACGAAATCCCCAAAGTCCGCGCCGTCGCCCGCACCCTCGGTATTCTGGCATGAAACGTTCCCCCCTTCCCATCGGCCTCGTGACGGGGGCCTCCCGCGGCCTGGGAGCCCACCTTGCCCGTCAAATCGCCGACTTGGGCTACGGGGTTGTCCTTCATCACCGGGGCGGAACCTTGGCAACAAACCGTCTCTCCCGTCAGATCGCCGCCTTCGGCACTCCCACCCTGGTCGTGCGTGCCGACCTATCCCAGCCCGCACAAGTCACCCGGATGATCCAACAAATTCGCCGCAAGTTTGGTCGGCTTGATCTGCTCATCAACAACGCCGGCACCTACCAACCCACCTCCCTTCTCGCCACCCGCCCCGAGGCCTGGTTCGCAGGGATTCACAGCACCGCAACGGCCACTTTTCTCACCACCCAAGCCGCCCTTCCCCTCTTTACCAAAAACGGGGGACATATCGTCAACCTTGGTGACTCGGCTGCGGATCGGCTCACCCCCCGCAAATTGGCCCCCGGCTACCATGTCGGAAAAGTCGGGGTCACCCTGCTCACCCGCTCCTTTGCCGCCCAACTCGTTTCCAGAAAAATCACCGTCAACCAGATCTCCCCGGGCTACCTTGAAAACAGCATCGACCTCCCTCCAAACTCTGCCCTGCCCTCCGGTCGCCCCGTCCCCTTCTCGGAGGTCTCCGCCGCTCTCCGCTACCTCCTCTCTCCCGAGGCGTCCCAGGTAACCGGAACCAACCTTATCCTTTCGGGTGGTTGGAATCTTTGAGCCCGGCCGCGTGCAGCGGCACCCAACCCTCCGCCTTTAACTTTGCACTACTCACCCGCTTGCTCCGTCGCGATCGCAGCGACTCCTCCGCCCAACCCCCCCCCGTTGTCCCCCTCCGCAAAGGCAGATCCTCCGTGACGTTGTAAACCTCACCCCGGATCCTCAACGCGATCCCGACAGCCCGTGCGGCATCCTCGACATGAATGACATTGAGCCATCGCTCCGGCCCATCCGGCCGCTCCCGCAACATCCGCTCACCACCATAAAGACCGGCGCAACGCAAAACCGATCCACCGGCGCGGATCGTCTCCCTTTCCGCATGAATCATCGCCATCGCCCTCTCCTCACCCTCTGCCAGAGGGGACTCCTCCGTGACCCATCCGCCGGCCGACTCCGCGTAAACCGATGTGGACGAAATGTAAACCATCGGCACCCCCTCCCTCCGGGCCCATCCGGCAGCGCGGATCACTCCTTCCCGATGCATGGCACGAAAAGCACCCTCCCCTGATTTGCGGGCGGCGGCCATCGCCCAAACCATCCCCGACCAACCTCCACCCCGCTCCTGCCAAAAGTCGCTCGAAACAGCATCCGCTGCCAAAGCCTTTGGAAAACGAGATTGAAGAGTACGGGCCGATTCCGCCGTCCGCACGACGGGATCCACAGCCCACCCCCCCGCCTCGGCCTGATTCGCGATCTCCCGGCCCAGAAAACCCGCCCCCACAATGAGGATTCTCGGTGGACTCGCTTTCAACCGGAATCCCGTCTAACGTGAAACTGT
>RFMG01000156.1 GCA_009927835.1 Verrucomicrobiota bacterium
AGAATACGTCCATCGATATCGAGAACGGGGGCTTTTGATTGGCCCGAGATTTCCTTCATTTCGTTGAAGTAAGCGGGATTGGAGCGAACTTCCCTGCGTTCGTACTTCACGCCGAGTTTACGAAGTTCGGTCTCTGCGTCCTCGCACCAAGGGCAACCCTCTTTGACGTAAAGAGTGGCGGACACGAGGAGGTTAGGCAGGGACCGATTCGGCTGAGGGCTTCCTCTGGGAGAGCGCAGCTTTGACGAGATTTTGACCGAAGTCCCAGAGCGGGCCGGGGAATTTGCCGAGATCGCTCAGGACGTCGTCGAACGCGGTGACAAAGCGGTCGATTTCCTTCTCGCCGATGATCAGCGGAGGCAGGATCTTCACGATATCGGAGTTGTGGGCGGCGACTTGGGTGAGGATGCGGTGCTTTTGCAGCAGAGGGGTGACGATCATCTGGGGGAAGAGGCCTTTGTCCATGGCGTGGATCGCTTTCCAGGCGAGTTTGAGTTTGAGCGAGCGGGGTTCCCTGAACTCGATCGCGATCATCAAGCCTTTGCCGCGGACTTCCGCGATGACGTCGTGTTTTTCCTGCAGGTCGCGGAGTCTGGACATCAGCTGTTCCCCGCGGAGGGCGGCATTTTCCACGAGGTGCTCGTTTTCGGTGACGTGGAGGCTGGCGAGTCCGCAGGCCATGGCGAGATTGTTGCGGCCGAAGGTGGTGGAGTGGGCGACGCAGCGGTCGAGTCGGGAAAAGATGCCTTGGTAGATGGGGCGACGCATGACGATGGCGGCGCAGGGGACATAACCGCCGGAGAGGGCTTTGGCCATGGTGACGATGTCGGGATCCAGATTCCAGTGCTGGAACCCGAACCATTTTCCGGTGCGGCCCAGGGCGGTTTGGACTTCATCGGCGATGAAGAGGGTGCCGTATTTCCGGCAGAGTTCCTGGGCGGCGGGAAAGTAATCGTCGGATGGGTACTTTACCCCTTTGCCTTGGACCGGCTCAAAGATGAAGGCGGCGACATCGCGGGAGCGAAGTTTCGCCTCGAGGTCGGCGAGATCGCCAAATTTGACGAAACCAGCCCCCGGCAGGAAGGGTCCGAAGTCCTCGCGAAAGTTGCCGGAGTGGGTGATCGAGAGCGCGCCGAAGGAGAGGCCGTGATAGGAGCCCTCCTGTGCAAGGATTTTGGGGCGCTTGGTGGAGGCGCGGGCGAATTTGAGGGCTCCCTCGACCGCCTCCGTTCCGGAGTTACACAGGAAGCAGGCATCTCGCGAGGGGCCTAATTTTTTGACAAGGGCCTCGGCGAGAAGTCCGGAGAGAACCGAGCAGTCCATCTGGACCATATTGGGCAGGTCGAGTTCCAGGACGTCGCGGATCGCTTTTTGAATGGTGGGATGGTTACGCCCGATATTGAAGACGCTGTAGCCGCTGAGGAAGTCGAGGTAGTCTTTGCCGTCGAGGTCGTAGAGGTAGGCGCCTTCCGCCCGGGCATAGACCTTGTCGAAGCCGATGGTGCGCTGAACCTTAACGAGCGTGCGGTTGACGTACTTGTCGTGCAGGTCGTAGTTCTCGCCCAAGCGGGTGAGGATTGTGTCTTTCAGATCGAATTCGGACATGGATGTAGTTGATAGCGGAAAATGGCGCAGTCGCAAGTTCCGTCAAATCTACTATTTTGCCGATACTGCTGGGAACTTGTACATATAGTCATCATGATTAGACACATGCAATTAGATTAGAAAATCTAATTCAAGATTGATAGTAATCCAAATAAAGACGTAGGGTCATTTCACTTTAGTGGATAGTGTGCTTAATTCATTTCTATGCATTTGCGTCACATTGTTCTTTTTATCCTCGGTATCGGCTGTATTTCGGAAATCGGCTTTGCGCAGATTCAGGTTGTGAACTTCGGAAGTGGAAGCAGTGCCACCGATGCATGGGTCAATGTCAATTCGGCAAACTTTTCCGGATATGGTGGCTTCCCCGGAAGCTCGGCCTGGCCTGCACCCATTGGATCGAACGGAATTGGATCTGGGGATGCAGACCTCAGCAGAATTGCGGGAAGTCCGACCGGTGGTGGTCCTTTTCTTTCCTCCACCTCAATCTATTTTGGGAATTTTGCGCAAGTTCCGAACGCTTTGGGTGGAACCCTGCGCGTCTCCGATTCAACCCCCTTGCCGAATCTCAAAACTCTTGTGTTTCAGGTCCAAATTGGGGAGGCAACCGGGTACGATCTGTTCAGCGCCCCAGCTCTAAAAATCAATGGGGGTTCCTCCGTCGTGAGTCCGCTGTTTTCAGGAATTTTGAACCGATTTCAAAGCGGCACTTATCCTAGTCCTGCCACCGGTCTGGACGAGCCTGTGTATGTCAATACGCGGGGTTATCAGTGGGATGTCAGTTCCCTTGCCGTCACGTCACTCACGATTGATTTCAGCGGCGTAACTCATTCCCAAATTTATGGATTGCAGCTGGACCAAAGCAGCTCTTTCTTCAGCACAGCAGTAATTCCGGAGCCTAACGTGACGGGGCTGGTTTTGGCGGGGGTCTGCTTCTCTCTTTTCCGCCGGCGTGTCCGCGTTGTGGCGTGAAGTTTCAAGCTTTTCATCGAACTTCTTCCACCCTGGGGAGATCTGGCTTCACCTTGGTGGAAATGCTCGTGGTGATGGCTGTTTTGGGGCTTTTGGCGGGGGTCTCCATGGGAGCTTATCAGAAAGCGATGGCAAGAGCCTCGATGGGGACTGAAACGAGCGCTGCCAAGAACCTCATCCAAGCCTACCAGCTTGCGACGACAGAAAACGGGGGGCGTTTTTTGCTCTCAAAAGATCCGACAGCAACGGGCGTATTGAACGCAAACGGGCAAGTCATTTCGATGGCAGAAATACGTTCCCGATATCCTTTTCGCCTCGCTCCCTATTTTAATTATAGGATGGAAGGGACCGTTCTTGTGAACCGAAACGAGGCCCAAATCATAAAACTCATGGGGCCAAGCGGGTTTATGTATGATTACGGGTTGAGTGTGTTTCCTGCGCTGGGAATCAACCGGTATCTGGTTGGCGGAAGCATCTCACCCAATGGTGTTGTTCAATATTCGGAAGAGTGTGTCCAGTCTTTGGCTCAAGCCGATCAATCGGTGATTGTCTTTGCCTCCGCCGGCAACCCAGATGTTGACGGATATGAATATGTGACAGCTCCGCTCGGACCCGGGGGGCAATGGAGTTCAGCCAAGTGGAGCAAAGATGCGGATGCCGGAAACTACGGTCACGTGGATGGGCGCTTTGGCGGCAAAGCGGTGTGTGCCTTCCTCGATGGATCGGTCCGAGCACTTTCGATGGATGAACTGAGGGACATGCGACTTTGGTCCCGCAAAGCAGCTTTAGAGAACAATCCGAACTATCAGCCGAAATAGCGATTCAGCCGGCGTGGATGGCGTCGTCCAGGGAGGAGATGGCGTCGAAAGTGGCTTGTGCGGCTTTGACCATTTGATCCTGTTCGGCCGGAGTCCATGAGATGGCATCCATGTCCGAACGGAATTTCATCCAGATTGCCCGTTGCTGCTCCCCATGCGGGTCCAGGTAACGAAACCTGGCCGTATCGCTTAAGCCCCAAGCCTTGGCCAAGGCCTTGGCAATAAAGCGGGCGCCGTTTTTGCTGCCTTCGAAAACGTAAAAGATCCCCATCAAGGTTGCGGGGGCAGCTTTTTGAATCTCCTGAACGAGGTGGGTTGCGCCGGGGAGGGCACGAATCGATTCGAGGTTGGTTTGTAGGTGGGCGAGGTCGGCCTCCAGGTTTTGGGTCTGGTACAGTGATGGCAGGCCGAGGGACACGAGACGATGATCCGTTTTGATGGCTCGATCGGTCGCGGTCTCCAGCTCCCGATGAATCCACCAGCGCTGGGCCAGATATTTTTGGTATTGGACGCGACCGATGGAGCCCTCGATCAGGGCGGCTTCGAGGGGTTTGGACTCGGCCACCGCGTGCTGGGCGGCAGTGCCGGCTTTGAGTCGAGCCATGATGCCGTCCGGATTCGGAGCGGCGGGTGAAGTCATTTGGCGCAGCTACCGATCAGAAGGGCAGGGATCACAAGCCAGAGCACCCCTTTGGCCAAAAAAAAGGAGAATGCGGCAAGTCCCGCCAGCTTGCCGAACCTGGCCCACCGATCCTGTCTTCGAAGCAAATCCATGGGCCAATTCTTGCCGGTAGAGACGGAAAGGCAAGCGCCTGAACAGACTATAAGTTTGTACGCCCAAGTTGATTCAGTTTTCTACCATCCGAGTTGGAGGGGAGGGCGGCGGCTGGGTCGCGCATTGTTTTGGGAACGAGATCCGGGATGCCCAACCCTGGAAAAGCCACCTCATTGTCCGGGTGGGAAGGCGGGGCAGGCGCGGCACCGTTAAATACGGCACAGGTGGCACCGGATTTTGTGGTGGCAATACCAACCCCTCCCAAAGTGGAGGAGTCGCGAAGTAGGTTGCCCCTGTGACCCGCGCTACCCATCCACGCCTGAACAATGGCTCGGGCCGAACCGTCATTCACCGGTCCGTAAATGTTTTCCGAAAGATTTTTCCATCCGTTTTTTTCGAGCAGGGCTTTGGAGAGAGGGCGATGCACCTGAGAATTTCTGGACGCCATCCCTTTGGCCCATTCGGTGGCAAGCTGATCGAGCGTGGGGCTGCGGGTGAGGGGCCGGAGGCCTGCATGATCGCGCTCCTGATTGATCAGGGCGAAGAGATCGTCGCAGGGATCCGCCCTGACGGACCCGCTTCCCAGGGCAAACAGAAGCGCAATCAGGCGAACCATGGTTTTTTTACCAGAGGAACCAGTTCCGGGTGAGCAGGACATACACGGCAAGACCCAGGTTGGCTGCGGCGTGGAGAATCATCACCGCACGGATCGATTTTGTTCGGCAGAACCACCAACCCGCAATCAGGCCGAAAAGGGTGGCGGAACCGAATTCAACGTGAACCAGTGCGAAGGCCACGGTGGTGACGTAAAAGGAGAGAGGCTGAAACGTGCCGAGGGGCACCTCCTCGAATTCCGGCTTGATGATGGTGCGCATCAGAAAGCCGCGCCAAAAAAGCTCCTCAACGACCGGAACGACGACAACCGCCCCGAACATCCGAAAGGCGATCGAAAGGATGCCAGGAACCATTCCCAGCTCAAAAGCGGTCGCAAAGGGGAAGGTGTTGTCGCGGGCTCCGGTACGGGGCATCCAGGGATCCAGGGCAATCCAGAGAACGATTGCCGCCAGGCCCAGCAGGGCGGATTGCAAAACTTGGGGGGAGGCGGGGTCTTGGCCGCGATAGCGGGGACGAAGCCATAGAAGGAGACCGAGGACAAGGAGGGAACAGAGGCCGTACAACCACCAGCTTTGCTGGGGGAAGCTTTGGCGGAGATAAAGGAGGCCCATGAAAAGGGCAAAGGGGGCGACGAAGGGAAAGCCGGGCCCTTGGACAAGGCCTTTCAAGCGAGTTGCTCCAGGGCGTGGGTTGCGGCGGTGGACTCGGCCGATTTGCGGCTGCGGCCCGTGCCGCGACCGATCTCTTTTCCATCCAGCAAAACGCGGATGGTGAAAATCTTCTCATGATCCGGCCCGACCGATTCGACCAGGTCATACACAGGGACGGGCTGGTTGCGGGATTGGAGAAGCTCCTGGAGCTGGCCCTTTGGGTTGGCCTGTTCGGCGAGTTTTTTCGCCTGGATCAACCGATCCCCGTACACCTGCGCGGCCCATTTTTTTGCGGGGTTGTATCCCGCATCCAGAAAGATGGCCCCCAGAATGGCCTCCCAGACATCGGCCAGGGCCCCGGTGGATTCATGGATCTTTTCCCGTGCGGCGTCGGCCCCGACGCGAAGGAAAGGGGACAGGCCCAGCTCCCGACCGAGCTCGGCGAGGGTAAGGCGGTTGGCCAGGCTGGCCCGCATGGCGGTCAGTTCTCCCTCCGAGGAGGCCGGATGGGTCGCGACAAGGAGATCGCTGAGAGCGGCCTGCAGGATGGCGTCGCCAAGGAACTCGAGTTGTTGATTGTCGCCGGTCGCGCCCGGGGCGGTTCGGGCGGACGGATGGGTCAAGGCACGGGCCAACAAGTCAGGATTTTGGAATGAGTGGCCAAGGGAGGGAAGTTTCATGGGAACTATTTTTTTCGGGATCGAGGATGGAAGCGATCGATGGTGGCCGCAAGCCGGTCTTCATCCACATGGGTGTAGATTTCGGTTGTGCCGATGCTGGCGTGACCCAAAAGTTCCTGGATCACCCGTAGATCGGCCCCGCCAGACAGAAGGTGGGTGGCGAAGGAGTGCCGCAGGAGGTGTGGGTAGACGCGGGTGTCGAGTCCGGCGGCTTGCGCCGCCTTTTTGACAATGCCCCACAGATGGGAGGTGGTGAGCCTGCGCCCGTGATTGCCAAGGAACACCTCTCCTCCCGATTTGGACCGGACCAGTTTGGGGCGGGCGGTTTCCAGATATCGTTGAAGGGATGCCTGGGCGGCCGAACCGAGAAGCACGAGCCGTTCCTTGTCTCCTTTTCCAATCACGCGCGCACTCCGTCCGGGGAGGTCGAGCTGCTCGATCCGGAGGGATAGAATTTCGGAGGCGCGGAGGCCCGCGGCGTAGAGAAGCTCCAGAAGGGCCCGATCCCGAAGGCCGAGGGGGGTTTTGGGGGATGGGGAATCGAGTATCCGGCGGACTTGCTCCGCGGTAAGGGAGGGCGGGAGCTTGCGGGAAAGTTTTGGCGACCGCAGACCGACCGACATGCTGGAGGGAGTGCGGCCCATTTTTTGGAGGTGGGCACCCAAGCTGCGCAGGATGGAGGTTTCCAGCCGAAGGGTGGTCGGGCCGACGCGCCCGGAGAAACGGCGGTAGGAGAGAAATTCGCGGATATCGTCGGGTTGAAGGTTGCGCCAATCGACCCCGCTTTTTTTACGATCCAGCCAAAGGCAGAGCCGCTCGAGGAGTTTTCTTTGGATGGATTGGGTGCGGAGGGCGTGGCCCCGCTCCATTGCACCGCAGGCGAGGAAATCCTCGATCGGCCTTTGATCGAGAGGACTCACGCTTTGGGGAGGATGGGCTCGGATCCGGTCAGCCGCCGGCACGCTTCGCGGTATCGGTCGAGCGTCCCTTGGATGACGCGCGGGGGAAGGGCGGGCCCCGGGGCTTGTCGGTCCCATCCGTTGAGGGTGGAGAGATAATCTCGGACGAACTGTTTATCAAAACTCGGGGGTGAGACGCCCGGTTGGTATTCATCGGCAGGCCAAAAACGGCTGCTGTCGGGGGTGAGAAGCTCGTCGATCAGGAGAAGTTTTTTGTGGGAATCGAGGCCGAACTCAAACTTGGTATCCGCCAGGAGGATTCCAACTTTTGCGGCGTGTTCGCGGGCGGAACTGTACAAGGAGAGGCACCGGTCCCGGGCTTGGAGAAAAAGATTTTGTCCCAGCTCTTTTTCCGCCTCGGCATCGGTCATGGGAAGATCGTGGCCCGCCTCGGCCTTTGTGGTGGGAGTAAAGAGGGGCTGGGGAAGAGGATCGGCCTCGCGGAGGCCGCTGGGCAGAGGTCGGCCCCAAGCGGAACCTTTTTGCCTGTACTCCTCCCAAGCGCTGCCCGCCAGGTAACCGCGAATGACACACTCCACCGTCAGGGGCTTGGCGGAGATGCAGCGGGTCAACCGACCTGCGTATTTTTCGGGGGAAGGAACCCCGAGTGGCACGTCGAACCCGAGAACGTGGTGGGGATGGGCGGCGGGGAGGGTTTCGAACCAGAATTTGGAGATGGAGGTCAGGAGGATTCCCTTGCCGGGGATGGGGTTGGGGAGGATGACATCAAAAGCGGAAATACGGTCGGTGGCCACAAGCCAGATTTCGTCCCGCCAGCGGTAGATATCGCGGACTTTTCCAGATCGGAGCAGGACGGGGGCATCAGCCATCTCCCCCGACAGTAGGTATAAAATGGTGAATGGGGAGTTTTGGATTCAGGGCCGGGTGGGGTGTGCCTTGACTCGGCCCAGGGTCTGGGTGATGATTCTGGCGCGCTTCTTATCGAGAGCAGTGGAGGGGCTGGCCCTGTGAAACTGCGGCAACCGGATCCCATTTACGGGTGGGATTGTTAGGGTGCCAAACCCAGTCAGGCGCTTTCCCGAAAGGGGGAGTGTCGGAAAGGATGAGAGGATCGGCATGTCGCGTATGGACGCAGTGTGATCCCCCATTCTTACAGGCGAACAAACCGGCCGTGACTGGGTTTGAAAACGGGCAGGGGCGCACGAAAGAGACATGGCTGGAAAATTTTTCTCCAAGTTGAAGTGCCGGGAGTGCGGACGGACCTATCCGGCCCAGGCGATCCATGTCTGCGAATTTGATTTTGGACCCCTGGAGGCGGACTACGACTATGCGGCGATAGGCTCCGTCTTGAACCGCAAGTTGATCGAGTCCCGGACCGATTCGATGTGGCGTTACCGGGAACTTCTCCCGCTTGAGGCGGAACCGACGGTGGGCAGGCAGGTCGGGTTTACACCCCTGGTCAAGGCTGACCGGCTGGCCAAGGCGCTGGGGGTGAAAGCGTGCTACGTGAAAAACGACACGGTGAATCATCCGACGCTGAGTTTCAAGGATCGGGTCGTGGCGGTGGCGCTTTCTCGGGCCCGGGAGTTGGGATTCAAGGTGGTGGCCTGTGCTTCCACGGGAAACCTGGCGAATTCGGTGGCGGCGAATGCGGCGAGCGCCGGGCTGGAGAGTTGGGTCCTGATCCCGGCCGATCTGGAGCAGAACAAAGTCCTCAACAGCATTGTGTATGGCACGAATGTGGTGGGGATCGAGGGCGCGTACGACGCGGTGAACCGGCTCTGTTCGGAGATTGCCGGGAAGTACGGGTGGGGATTTGTGAATGTGAATTTGCGGCCGTACTACGCGGAGGGTTCGAAAACCGTCGGGTACGAAATCATGGAGCAGTTGGGTTGGCGGATTCCGCGTCACACGGTGGTTTGCATGGCGAGCGGCTCGCTTTTGACCAAGATCCACAAGGCGTACGGGGAGTTCACGAAACTCGGGCTGACGACGAGGTCGACCTTTTCGATCCACGGGGCGCAGGCCACCGGGTGCAACCCGATCTCGGCTGCCCGGAAGAGCGGGACGGATCTGATTCGGCCGGTGCCCCATCCCAAGACGATTGCCAAGTCGCTGGCGATTGGAACCCCGGCGGACGGATATTATGCGGTGAAGTCGATGACCGCGACGGGAGGGTGGTCGGAGGACGCGACGGATGAGGAGATTATCGAGGGGATTCAGCTGTTGGCTGAAACGGAGGGAATCTTTGCCGAAACGGCGGGTGGGGTGACGGTGGCCTGTGCCAGAAAGCTGGTGGAAACAGGCAAGATTCCCAAGGAAGAGGAGGTGGTTTTGTGCATCACCGGGCACGGGTTGAAAACCGTGGAGGCCCTGGTCGGACATTTGGATTCCCCGTCGAAAATCAAGCCGAGCCTGAAGGATTTTGATGCGTTGCTTTCGTCCGGACTCGCCAAAAGGCACGTCCAAGTCTAGGAAAGGATGATGGCCGTTTCTGTCAGCATTCCGACCCCGCTGCGCGCCTTGACCGGGCAGAAGGACACGGTCGAGGTCGAGGCGAAGGATGTCCGTGGGATGTTGGCATCATTGGAAAAGTCGTACCCCGGAATCCACGACCGGTTGGTGGACGAAAAAGGGGAGGTCCGCCGCTTTGTGAACATTTATGTGGGCGGGGAGGATATCCGTTTTCTCCAAAATCAGCAGACTCCGCTCAAGGCGGGGGATGAAGTGAGCATTGTTCCCGCCATCGCGGGGGGTTGAGTTCCATGGCCGGCAAGCGATCTAGTCTCCGGTACTGGCTGACCTTCGATCCGGAGACCGGCAAGAAGCCTTTGCTTTACCTGATGAGCAAAAAGTTTGATCTGGAATTCAATGTGCGGTCGGCCTCGGCGGACCGGGATGTGTTTGTGATGGCGCTGGAGTTCACGGGTGCGCGCGAAAAGATCGATGAGGTGGTGAAGTGGTTTGAAAAACAGGGGGTTCAGGTCGAGCCCGTCGAAATCAACACGATCGAGGGATAGAGGGCGGCGTGAGGGTCCTGATTCTCGGGGCCGGGGGATTGACCGGGCGATATCTGGTCAAAGAGTCGAGGCGACGGGGGATGGAGGTGACGGGGCTGACCCGCCAGGATCTGGACATCACCCTGCCCGATGTGGCGCGGGCAACTTTGCTCAAGTTCAAGCCGGACCAGGTGGTGAATGCGGCCTCCTTGACCCGATTGGAGCGTTGTGAGGAGGATCCGGTCGCAAGTCGGAGCATCAACACGACGGCCCCGGCGGATTGGGCCAAGGAGTGTGGAAAGGCGGACGTCCGGTTTGTGCATTTGGGGACGGATTACATTTTCGATGGAACCAAAACAACGGCCTACCTTCCGGAAGATTCTCCCGCCCCCCTCTCCCGGTACGGCCAGGACAAGGCGGCGGGTGAGAAGGCTGTGCTTTTGGCAAATTCGCAGGCCCTGATCGTCCGGCTGGCCTGGGTGTTCGGCCATGGCGGTTCCACCTTCATGAGCCAACTTCCCGGAATCCTGGCGGAGCGGGAGGTGGTCGAGCTGGCGGGGGGGCGGCGGGGTTCGTGCACCTATGCGGCAGAGGCGGCGCGGATCATCCTCGATCTGGCTGGGGGAGATGCTCGCGGGATTTTTCACGGAGTGCAGAACGGGGAGACAACGTGGAAAGGATTTGCCGAGAAAGCGGCGGGGTTGATGCGAGGAAGGGGTGCGAAGGTGGCTTGCCGGGAGATCCGGGAACTTCCTGCGGATCGAATCCCGGGGTTGAAGGTGGCGCGGCCCGCGTTTTCCCCCCTGGACATGCACAAGACGGAAACGTTTCTCGGCAGGAAAATTCCTGACTGGGTGCAGGGACTGGAGGAGTATTTGGCGGAAATCGGTTTTTAGCGGAACTGCTTTCAAGAGTTCGGGATCCTTGCTAATGCAACGGGATGGCAGCGAGGCTTTCCCTTTTGGTCATGGCCGCA
The DNA here is from genome assembly GCA_009927835.1 of Verrucomicrobiota bacterium. Lineage (GTDB taxonomy): Bacteria > Verrucomicrobiota > Verrucomicrobiia > Methylacidiphilales > Verrucolacustridaceae > Verrucolacustris. The sequence goes on from RFMG01000156.1 coordinate 11,008, forward strand.
GGCATGGGGAGTCGGTACGGCGGATTGAAACAGCTGGATCCGGTGGGGCCGGGGGGCGAGGTGCTGCTTGATTACGCTGTTTATGACGCGAAGCAGGCGGGGCTGGATCGGGTGGTGTTTCTGATCCGGAAGGATCTTGAAACAGATTTTCGCAAGGCGATTGGAAAAAGGTATGAGGGGAAGATCGAGGTGGAGTACGCCTTTCAGGAGTTGGATGACCTGCCCCCAGGCTTTGTGCTTCCCGACGGGAGAAAAAAACCTTGGGGGACGGGGCAGGCGATCCTTGCGGCGGGTTCCGTGATCCGGGGCGGTTTTGTGGCGATCAATGCGGATGATTTTTATGGCCGGGAATCGTACCGACTTCTGTATCGGCATTTGACGTCGCCTGCGGGTGAGGGGAGAGGGGAGTTTTCGATGGCGGGATTCCGGCTGGATCAAACGTTATCGGATCATGGAACGGTGACCCGTGGGGTGTGCCAGAGCGATGCGAACGGATTTCTTGTGGGGGTGGAGGAGTATTTTGACCTGCATCCGGAAGGCAGCAAGGTGAAGGGGCGGAATCAATCCGGGCAGGAGAGAGCGTTTTCGGGGCAGGATTCGGTCTCCATGAACTGCTGGGGGTTCAACGCATCGATTTTTCCGATGTTGCAGGAGGGGTTTGAGGCCTTTCTCCAACAGGCGGGCACGCATGAAAAGTCGGAGTACCTGATCCCCAATGCTGTGGGTGGGTGGATTCGGGAGGGGAAGGCGCGGGTTCGGGTTTTGCCGACATCGGAGAAGTGGGCGGGAATGACCTATCCGGAGGACAAGCAACGGGTGGCGGATTACCTAAAAGGTTTGGTTGCCCGAGGGGTCTACCCAAACCCTTTGTTTTGATTTTTTTTCAGGCTAGGATGAGTTCGTGAGAAATCCTTGGCAGTTTTGGATCGGTTTGGGACTCCTTGCAGGGCTGGCGGTTTGGTGGTTTTCGGGGCATCTTGATGCCATGACGCAGGGGAAAGCCAAGCCGACGGGAGAGAAGGTGAGGGTTCGTCTGCTGACGGAGGGAGGAGAGGTCGGACCGGTTTTGGAGGTTCCCAAGGTGGTGCGATCGGACAAGGAGTGGGCGGCACGCCTGAGCCTGGAGCAGTTTCGCATCGGAAGAACGGCTGGAACGGAGCGGGCGTTTTGCGGGGTCTTTCACGACAACCACAAAAAAGGGATTTATTTTTGTGCGGGATGCGGGCTGCCGTTATTTCGGTCGGGTGATAAATTCGATTCCGGCACGGGCTGGCCGAGTTTCTTCCAGCCGTTTGCCGAGGAGAACATCGGGGAGCAGACGGACAACGAACTGGGAATGACCCGGACGGAGGTGCACTGCGTGCGCTGTGACATGCATCTGGGGCATGTGTTTCCCGACGGGCCCAAGCCGTCGGGGTTGCGCTACTGCATCAACTCCGCCGTGCTGGGCTTTCAGGAGGAGGGTGTGGCCCCCGAGCTGGAGACGATTGACCTTGCGGGGGGCTGTTTTTGGGGCGTGGAGGAGGTGTATTCGAAATTTGCCGGGACGTATCAAACCGAGGTGGGATACGAAGGGGGCTGGACCAAGAATCCGACCTACCGGGAGGTGTGCGGGCATGGGACGGGGCATGCGGAGGTGATGCGATTAATTTTTCAAACCAAAACAACCGGCACACGGAAAGTGGTGGAGTATTTTTTCAAGATTCACGATCCGACCACCTGGAATCGTCAAGGTCCGGATGTGGGGGATCAGTACCGCTCGGCGATCTTTTTCACGCGGCCGGAGCAGGAGTCGGTGATACGTGACGTGATCGCGCAATTGACGCAGCAGAAAAAGTTCTCCAGCCCGATCGTGACCCAGGTGGATTGGGCGGGACCCTTCACTCCGGCGGAGGAGTATCATCAAAAGTATTTTCAGAAACATGGCGGTGGCGGTTGTCATATTCCGCAGTAGAAATTTGAAAAAAATTCGGGAAATTTTCACTTTGTGAATAAGTAAAGTGCCCGTGGGGACGGCAAAGCGGGGCGAAAAACCTCCTAATCGCCTCCCAATGAGTGATATGTAAAAAAAATGAAAAAATTTCACAATGTCTATTGACACGTAAAATTCTCATACTACATCTAGTCCCCTTGGACACAATCAACACAACTCAAAGGTGTTGCAGGCAAGTTGGTGTATTTACGTACATCAGCGTAAAAAGTGGTAAAATTGGCCTCTGCGGCGGGTATTTTGGCCTGGCCCTCGCAGATGCCGGAAAGCGGGATTAAATTATGATGCAGACAGAGTTCACCGTGGGGGGGCGTAAGTTCGTTCTCGACAAAAAAAAGGCGGAGGAGGCATTTGCCGGGAAAAAAGTAATCCTGGGCAAGGAGACGATGACTTTCAACCTTCTCCCGTTGAAGTACAGCTGGGCGTACGACCTTTACCGGAAGATGAAGGCCAACCATTGGGAACCCGAGGATATCGGGATGGGCAAAGACATTGAGCAGTGGAAGGACGGAAAGGTGGTTTCCGATGTGGAGCGCTGGATCATCCGGATGGGGATCGGCTACTTTTCCGCGGCCGAGGGGATCGTGGGAGACAACATCCAGCATGTCGTCCGGGAGATGGTCACGGCCCCCGAACTGAAACTGGTGCTGGGCCGTCACGCCCACGAGGAGAATATCCACGCCGACTCCCTGCTATACATGATCAGCTCGCTGGGGATCAACCCGCACGAGTGTGAGGCGATGTTTGAGGACGTGCAGTCGATCGTAAAAAAGAACGAGTTTGTGACGGGCATTTCGAAGGAGCTGCGGCGGGATTTGGATCTGACCCAAACCGAGAACAAGCGGCTTCTCGCCAAGAATGTCTTTGTTTTCGGCCAGTGCATGGAGGGAACGCAGTTTTACGGATTGTTCGGAATGATCCTTTCCCTCTACCGGCAGAACAAGTTTCCGGGAATCGGTCAGATGTTCCGGTACACCCTGCGGGATGAGTCGAACCACATTGAAGTCTTCCGGAACCTTTTCATGGATCTTGTGGAGGAGAACCGGGAGATCTGGAGCGAGGAGTTCAAGGAGGAGTTGCGCCAAACGATGGCCACGGCCGTGGAGCTGGAGAAGACCTTCATCAAGGATTGTCTCCCGGTGAATGCGGTCGGACTCAGCCTGGAGGATTTCCTCTCCTATATCGATTACATCGCCGACCGGCGTTTGGAAGGGGTGGGCCTTCGGCCCTTGCGGGGCGAGGTGGCCAATCCGTTGCCTTGGCTGGCGGAGATGATGGACATCAAGAAGGAGCAGAACTTCTTCGAGGGACGGGTCACCGAGTACCAGAAGTCTTCGGCGCTGGCTGCCGTGCACGACGACGAGCTGTAATCTTTAGCAAAAGCAGATAGGGGAGGATTGTCTTATGAAGATGGACCCGCGTGATGTGGATGTGGATTTGGCCATGAAGCGTTTTCTCAACCTGCCGGACGGCAAGGAGTGTGCCTGGGGAGAAGCGATTGGCGAGCTGCAGGTGGATATGCCCGAGATCGAGGTGATCGACGGGGACAGCCACCATGCATTTCAGCTCGCGGAGGTCGCGGAGATGGTTGGCCGGAGCTTGGCCCGGTGGTTGAAGGCCAAGGGGCAGGAGTCGATCTTCACGGAAACCAACCGTCGTTGGGTTGCCAAGATTTGTACGGAAGTTGGTCGCAACCTTGCCCGTCAGGCCCTTGCCGAAAGACCCCTGAGGCTTAAAATTGAGGACTTGCAAACCCTCGTGGAGAAAACTTTGGTGGACAACAACGCGTACGATGTGGCCCGGAGTCTGGTGGGAGAGCGGCGTGAGCGTCCCCCTGTCGTTCCAGGGCCAGGGGAACCTGCCGCCTGTACCGTCCGCCTCATCCGTCGCCAAGGGCAGATCGTTCCGTGGAATGAGTCGAAGATCGAGGTGGCTGTGTGTCAGGCATTCCTCTCCCTGCGGATGGACGCATCCTCCGCCCCGGAAATCGCCCGTGCGGTGACCGGGAGAGTGACCGAATTGGGGCAGGCGACCGTGCATATCGAGGAGGTTCAGGACCTGGTCCAGGAGGAGCTGATGCGAGCGGGGCACTACAAAGTCGCCGAACGATACATTATTTACCGCGCCATGCGGGCCGATCAGCGGGAACGCAAGGCACGGGGTGAGATCCCCGCGGCACCCACCGACCCGACGGAGGGGATGGTGGTGGTCGCCAATCCCGACGGCACGACCTTTTTGTGGGATGGGGCCGACTTGCGCTCCCGGATCGAGTTTGCCTCGATCGGATTGGATTTGTGTCTTTCTGCAGGCGAGATCGAAAAGGAGCTGCGTAGATCCGTTTTCGACGGGATGAAGCGATCGGATCTCAACAACACCATCAGCCTGAATGCCAAGACCCTGATCGAAAAGGATGCGGACTTTGCCAAATTTGCCGGAAGGATTCAGCTGTCGTTTATTTACGAGGAGGTGCTGGGTTGGGATATTTTGCGGGATGGGATCCGAGCGTTGCGGGATTTTCACCGCAAGAAGTTCGTGGAGACGATCCAGCGCGGGGTGGAAATCAACCGGTACAGTCCGATCCTCCAAAAATATGATCTGGAGAAGCTGGCGGCGGCCCTGGACCCGATGGCGGACCTGGAGTTGGACTTCCTGGGTGTTCAGACGTTGTACGACCGGTATCTGATCGTCGACAAACAGGCGGATGTGTCGCGCAGGTTGGAGACTCCCCAATTTTTCTGGATGCGGGTTGCGATGGGGCTTTTCCATGCCGAGCCCAAGGATCGGGAAGTGCGGGCCATGGAGTTGTACCAACTTTACAAGAGTCGCCGGTTTTGCTCATCCACCCCCACGTTGTTTAATTCGGGCACTAAACACAGCCAGCTTTCCTCCTGCTACCTGTACTGGGTGGACGACTCGATCGAGGCCATCATGCAGCGGGGCGTTGCGGAGAATGCAATGCTCTCGAAGTGGGCGGGGGGGTTGGGAGGCTCCTGGACCAGCGTTCGCGGAACCGGAAGTTACATCGGCGGAACCAACGGGGAAAGCCAAGGGGTCATTCCCTTCCTGAAACTCCACAATGACCTTCTTGTTGCAGTGAATCAGGGGGGCAAGCGAAAGGGTTCGGGCTGTGCCTACCTGGAGACGTGGCACAACGACCTGTTCGACTTCCTGGAGTTGAGAAAGAACACAGGGGACGACCGGCGCCGTTGCCACGACATGAACACGGCCAACTGGATCCCGGACCTGTTCATGAAGCGGATGGAGGCCCGTGAGGATTGGACCTTTTTCCGGACCAGTGATGCTTCGGATCTGCATCATCTTTACGGCAAGAAGTTTGAGGAGCGTTACACGGATTACGAAAAGCGGGCGGAGAAAGGTGAAATCTGGAGCCATAAGGTTCCCGCCATCGAGGTTTGGAAACGAATGCTCTCCATGCTGTTCGAGACGGGGCATCCCTGGATCACGTTCAAGGACGCCTGCAACATCCGCAGCCCGCAGGATCACGTGGGGGTGATTCACAGCTCCAATCTCTGCACCGAGATCACCCTGAACACGGGCAAGGACGAAACCGCGGTTTGTAATTTGGGTTCGATCATTCTGGACACGCACATTCTCCCGGACGGGTCGCTCGATCTGCCGAAGCTTCGGGAGACCGTCCGGGTGGCGGTTCGTGCGTTGGACAATGTGATCGACATCAACTTCTACCCCACGGAGGCTGCAAAAACGGCCAATTCACGCCATCGACCCATCGGTCTGGGCGTGATGGGCCTGCAGAATGCCCTCTATATGAAAGGGCTCTCCTTTGAATCGGAGGGTGCCGTGGAGTTTAACGATGAGATGATGGAGGCGATTGCCTTCTACGCCTATGAGGCCTCCAGTGATTTGGCGGCGGAAAAGGGCACCTACTCCACGTACAAGGGATCGAAGTGGGATCGCGGACTTCTTCCCCAGGATACGGTGGATCTGCTCGAGCAGGAGCGTGGGGTCGAGGTCGAAGTCCCACGTGGCGGCCGGATGGACTGGAAACCGTTACGGGAAAAAATCAAGACCCATGGAATGAGAAATTCCAACGTCCTGGCGATCGCCCCGACGGCGACCATCTCCAACATCACCGGAACGTCCCCCTGTATCGAGCCGACCTACAAGAATCTTTTCGTGAAAAGCAACCTCTCCGGGGAGTTCATTGTTTTGAATCCATTCCTGGTAAAAGACCTGAAGAAGGCGGGTCTGTGGAACCAGGAAATGGTGGACCAGCTCAAATACTTCGACGGGGAGCTCGGCTCGATCGAGGGGATGCCGGAGGAGTTAAAGAAGCGGTATTTGACCGCCTTTGCGGTCGGTTTTGAGTGGATCATGAAGGCTGCCGCCCGCCGGCAGAAGTGGATTGATCAGGCGCAATCCCTCAATTTGTTTTTGGGGCAGCCCGATCTCAAGGTTCTTTCCCGGATGTACCGCTTGGCCTGGCATCAAGGGCTCAAGACGACCTACTATCTTCGGACCTTGGGGGCCTCGAATATTGAAAAGGCGACGGTGAAACTGAAGAAGGAGGTGCGAGCGGGGCTGCAGGAGCCGGCTGGTGGTGCCGAGGAGACCAAGAAGGCCTTCACTGCAGAGGAAAAAATCGCCTGCTCCATCGAGGCCATGCGGAACGGGGGGGAGTGTGAGGCCTGTCAATAAAGAGAACTGGAAAATGGCTTGAAACGTTATTTCTAAACCCCACCATCAAATCATGAACAAACAACAAATCCAGTTTCTCAGCAATCTCTGCTTCGCCTTGGGTTTTCTTTCGATTATCGGTTCGGTGATGATCTGGTTCTCTGCCGGGGGGCAGCTGGGCGCTCCCGGCGCGGACGCCGTCGCGGACATCAAGCGGGCTTATGCGGAACGTTTTGGAATCTTTGTCGGCCTTTGGGCGCCCACCTTCCTGATTCTGTCCAACCGCCTGCACCACTACTCCGAAAAGCGGTGAATTCCGGGCCTTGTGCCCCTTATTTTTCTCCTAGAGCTTTGCGGGTATCGAGCACAAGGCCTTCATTCCCTCGTTGTCGGCTCGTAGGTGACGAACTTCAATGGATCGATGGCCCGCCTTCCGCAGGGCTTTCGCCATGGCAGCACCGATCAAGGCCTCGCGTTTCATGCAGATCGCCATGATGGTGGGCCCGGCACCGCTGAGGAAGGCTCCGATGGCGCCCGCTTTCTCCGCGCTTTGGATCGTCTCCTCCAGACCCGGGAGCAAAGCGGCGCGATAAGGTTGGTGAAGCCGGTCGGAGAATGCACCCGCAGCCTCCTCATATTTTCCTGTAAAAAAGGCGGCAGTGATCCGCGAAGCGTTGCGAAGATTGGCAACTGCGTCTTGCAGGAAAACCTTGGAGGGTAGAACGGAGCGGGCAGTGCGGGTGGCAAGCTCAAGCTTTGGGATGGCGGCCACAAACGTAAGGCGAGGGGAGATTCTGGTGCGGGCTGGATTCATTCCGGCACAAACCACAAAGCCACCCATGGCGGCGGCGGTGATATTGTCGGGATGGCCCTCCAGCGCTGCCGCCGTCTTGATCAACCAGGCCAGGTCTGGTTTACGGCGGTAGACCATGTCGAGAGAGGCGAGGATGCCGAGGCGGACCGTGGCACTGCTGCCCAGCCCCCTGGAGCGGGGAACGTTGCCGCGGACCAGAACACGATAAGGTTTTTTCGGAATCTTTCTGGCCTTATGGTAGGCATCAACAACATCGGCGAAAAACGGATCCGGGACCGCGGGATGCCCGGGTTCGACGGAAATGTAGTTATACAGGTTGAGGGCGAGGCCGAAGGCATCAAATCCCGGACCGAGGTTGGCGGTTGTGGCAGGAACACGAATCCAAAATGGAGTGGGCGGTTTCACGGTCAGGATGGCAATCGGAAGAACTTTTCCGCAGCGGAGGTCGTTTCGCGAGCGATTTCTTCCAACGTTATTCCGCGGAGGGAGGCAACTTTTTCCGCCACCAACCTGGTATAGGCAGGTTCACAACGTTTGCCCCGGTGGGGATCCGGGGAGAGGTAGGGGCAATCGGTCTCCAGAAAGAAGGAGCCTGCGGGAACCTTGCCTACGCAGGATTGAAGATCCCTTGCATTTTTGAAGGTGACGATGCCCGTGAAAGAAATGTGGTGTCCCAAATCGATCAACTCCCGCGCTTGGGAGTATGTGCCGGAAAAACAGTGAAACACGGCTTGAAGGCGTCCAGAGAACGGCCTGAGGGTGGACAATGTGTCGTTCCAGCTATCCCTCTGGTGAACCACAACATTGAGTTGAAGTCGGGCGGCAAGCTCAAGCTGCCGCTGAAAGAAAAAGGCCTGGCGACCCTTGACCTCCACATCGGCTTGGGAGAGTTCCCGCGTGCCGGCGGAGGCTGCACCTGGCGTCGGGGAGGATTTTGCCAACGGGGTGGATAAGCTGGGAAGACGATGGTAGTCCAATCCGCACTCCCCCAGGGCAACGACTTTGGGATGTCGGGCTAGGGTGGCCAACTGCTCCATGGCTGAATCCGGGGCACTCTCCACCTCGCACGGGTGCAGGCCGACGGTGGCGAAAATGTGGGGGTGGGAGTCGGCCAAGGCCAAGGCAGCCCGACTGGTTTCAAGTGTCGTTCCAATCGTAATCAGGCGCGTAACACCCGCCTGGGAGGCACGACGGATAACCTCAACGCGGTCGGCGTCGAAATCGGGAAAGTCAAGGTGGCAGTGGGTATCGATCAGCACAACGGATCCAACGTAACGCAGGGGAAGTGGAAAAAGGAGAGTTTTATCGGAAGAACAATTCCTTTTCCTCCCCAGATGGACGAAGGTAAAAATCTCCCATGAGGGACAGGCCGAGCGCGGGAAAGGGAAGCCCGGAAGGGGATGTTCCCATGCCAAAAGAGATCGAGAACCGGCCGCAGGAGTGTGCCCGTGTTGTCCGCCGTCTCTTGGAGCGGATTGATGCCCATGTGGCATCCCTGGCCAAGGGCGAACTCAGCATCAGCTGGCCGGAGATGCAGCTGGTGTTGCTCGCGTTGGAGGCCCATGCGGAGGGTCGGGATGTGAGTGTCCATTTGGACGGAGGAAATGAAATTTCCGCCTATGTTCGGCGGAATCTTTTTGACGAACTGGTGGGGGAGCCCAGCAATATTTTCTACACCACCAAGGTGGATGCAAAAACCGTCCGATATGAGGCCCTGCCGAAGGATTTTTGGAAAGAGTGTCTGTCTCTGCTACGGCAAAAACTTACCGAGCTGCGGGAGAAGGATTAGCGGGCGCTGCTTGCAGCGGCAATCGGGGGGGTCGGGGAGGTCTTTTCGGGAAGAAGAGCCTGGCTTAGGAAGTAGGCTCCCACCAAGGCGATGGCCACACCGCTGATCCGAAGGAGGGAGGAGTGGCGGGGTTCTCGCGTGCCCAACCAACCGATCAGGACGCCCAAGAGGTGAATCAGGGTTGTCCCCAAGACAAAGCCCAGCGCATATAGGGCGGGTTGGGCCGATCCGGGCATTTCCTCCCCGTGAGCGTGCCCATGGAAGAGGGCAAAGAAGGCGACGCCAGCCATGATGAGTGCCGTGGGAAACTTTTTATTGATGGCAATGGCCGAACCAAGGGTGAGGACCGAAAGGGCGATGGCAATCTCAACGGAGAAAAAAGGGATCCCTATGATACCGAGGATACCGCCGACAAGCATAAAGCAGACAAAGGAGAGGGGAACGGTCCAGATTGCGCGTCCGCCCATCTGGGCGCTGAGTATTCCGACACTCAACATCGCCAGCAGGTGATCCGGTCCAAACACTGGATGGGTGAAGCCGCTGGAGAATCCCAATGTGCCATGACCGGTGTGGGCAAAGAGGGGTGCGGGCAAAAGGCAAAGGAGGAGAAGGAGTAGTCTCATGAATCCCAAATTAGGATAGGAGAAAGAGAACGGGAAGTGAAAAGAGTGGCAGCCTGAATTTCCGGTTGGGTATACGGGACGTACCCGCTCATGAGCGTTGACCTGCGACGGGGATTCGGAAAAGATGCAGGTCATGGGGCACCCGGGATGGACATCGAAATTGGCAGGCCCGGCGATCGGGCCTTACCGGCAGGCCACGGAGGCGGGGGGCTTTGTCTACCTTTCCGGCCAGCTGGCTTTGGACGAGGCCGGTCATCTGATAAACGGTTCCGTGGCCGAGCAGACGCGCAAGGCTTTGGAGCGGGCCCGAAGCCTGTTGCAGGAGGGGGGATTGGGTCTGGCCGATGTGGTGAAGGCGACCGTTTTTTTGACCGATTTAAAGACTTTTCCCGAGATGAACGGAGTGTACGCGGAATTCTTTCCCCAGGATCCACCCAGCCGGTCGACGATTCAGGTTGCGGCTTTGCCCAAAGGTGGAGCGGTGGAGATCGAGTTGTTGGCGCGACGCCCCGGCTCATGACAGCGGATCAAGTCGTCGAGGTTTTTCGCCGATGTGGGGCGCTCCTCCATGGGCATTTTGTCCTTCGGTCAGGTTTGCACAGCCGGACCTACTTTCAGTGCGCCCTTGTTTTGCAGGACCCGGTGGCGACGTCGGAGCTGTGCGGCGCGATGGTGGAGAAACTTAAGATTGAAAAATGGGTTTTTCACTCTGTGATTTCGCCCGCCATGGGGGGGATTTTGGTGGGGCATGAGGTGGCTCGTCATCTGGGGCGGAGACATATTTTTGCGGAGAAGGCGGATGGGCAGTTGCGAATCCGGCGATTTGCGGTCAAGCCAGGGGAAAAGTTCCTAGTGGCGGAGGATGTGATCACCACCGGAGGCGCCGTCCGTGAAGTGATGGATCGGGTCAGAGAGGCGGGTGGGGAGGTGGTGGGAGTCGCCTGTTTGGTGAACCGGAGTGAGAGCAAGCCCGAGCTGGGGGCACCCCTCTGCTCCCTTCTGTCCCTGCCGGTGGAGACATTTTCCCCCGCCTCCATTCCTGACGATCTCAGGAGTATCCCCGCCGTGAAGCCGGGAAGCCGCTAGCTGGTTTCCCGCTTGGCCTTTGGGCCCAAGTGCGTTCCAATTGACCCATGAAACGCACGCCTCAACCGATCCGTTTCAGTTGGGAATTGGGTAAAGTCCCCTTGCAGCAACCCTCCTTACCCGCCAAGCATGAAATCAAGCTGCAACCCAACCCGGACGTGGGGGCCCTTTGGGAGGGTATTCAACGCGCTTTTTTGAATGAAAAGTCGTGGATCATCGGGTTGGAGGCTCATTTGGATGAGCTGAGGAAAAAGACCTTCCCCGAGGGGAAGCCCGCGGCGGGAATGGAGGTGCTTGTCCTCGCGCATGGGTCCCGGGTGATTGGTGTGAGCGCCTTGCGAGCCGAGGAGGGAGCGGGTCCGCAGCTGCTTTCGGGCATCATTTTGGATTACGAGTACCAGCGACGCGGCCTTGGAACGGCTCTTTTGCACGCCTCCTTGCGGCACCTGGCGGAAAGAGGGTTGGGGGCGGCTTCGGTGATCACAAGGGAGGGAATTCCCGCCGCGCGCTACCTTTATCCGAAATTCGGCGGAAAAGGCGCCGTGATCGACCTCAATACGCCAACCGGGAGCTAACCATGATCCCCTCGTTTGACCTGGCCGTCATCGGCGGGGGAAGTGCGGGTTATGCCGCGGCGAGGACGGCCCGGGGCCTGGGTCTGAAGGTGGCTGTTGTCGAAGGGGGGAGGCAAGTCGGCGGACTCTGTATTTTACGCGGGTGCATGCCGACCAAGACTTTTTTGGAAAGTGCCCACCGGAATCACGAGATTACCCGGGCCGCTGAGTTCGGAATCCGTGTCGGCAAGCCAAAGCCGGACTGGAAGGCAATTCTCCAAAGGAAAGACCGCCTGATCAGGGAGTTTGCGTCGTACCGGAAAGGGCAGTTGGAGAAAGGGGGCTTCACCTTTTACCGGGCACAGGCCAAGTTTCTCGGTCCTCACCGGCTGGGACTGGAGGCGGTGGGAGAGAAGAGGGTTCCTGACGAAATCGAGGCGAAGACTTTTGTCGTGGCCACGGGATCGCAAACGGCCCGCCGAGAGATTTCGGGGCTGGAGGAGGCGGGATACTGGACGAGTGACGATTGTCTGAGGGTTGCTCGACCGGTGAGGAGCCTGATTGTTCTTGGAGGGCGGGCGGTGGCGATGGAGTTCGCGCAGTACTACGCCCATTTGGGGGTCAAGGTGACGGTTCTTCAGAGGAGCGAACGGTTATTGCCTGAATCCGATCCGGAGGTGGGCGCGGTGATGGCTGAGGTCTTTCGGCGAAACGGAATGAAGGTCTTTTGTGGAACCCGGATCGAGCGGGTGGAAAAAAAGGATGGGAAAAAACGCGTTATTTTTCAGGAACGGGGAAAGCGCAGGTTTGTGGAAGCAGAGCAGATTCTGCAGGCGTTGGGCAGGGAACCCGACCTGGCGGGCTGCGATTATCGGAAGCCGGCGTGAAATCGGAAAATGGCAAAGTGGTGACCCAGGGCACCCAGCAAACGAATGTTCCCCATATCCTGGCGGCGGGGGATGTTTGCGGTCCGTACGAGGTGGTGCACCTGGCGATCCAGCAGGGGGAGGTGGCGGCGAAAAACGCGGCGGCGCTGGTTGCGGGTAGGGAACCGGGGGAGCGGATGGATTACCGCCTCAAGCTGGAGGTGATTTTCACCTCTCCGGAGGTCGCCGGGGTGGGGTATTCGGAGAAGGAGTGTCATGACAAGGGGTGGGAGATTGTGACGGCGAGTTATCCGTTTGCGGATCACGGGAAGTCGATGGTGATGGGAGCGATGGATGGTTTTGTGAAGCTGATCGCGCTCAAGCCAAAAGGGGAGATTGTGGGTGCGGAGGTGGTGGGGCCGCACGCCTCCGACCTGATCCATGAGCCGCTGGCGGTGATACGGTACCGGGGGACGGCGGAGGAGATGATGAATTTGCCCCACTACCATCCGACGTTGTCGGAAATATGGACCTACCCTGCGGAGGAGATCGCCGAAAAATTCAGGACTTATTAACCACTCCAGCTTATTTTTTTGTTGTTGCAGAGGTTCAAGGCTGTTGGCTTTGACCCATGAAAAAAATCCTGCCTCTCTTGGTGACCTGTGCGCTCTCCTCCTTTTCATGGGCTGATGGCGCCCCGGATGCGTCCGCCCATGACACCAAAAAAATGGTTCAAAACAATTTTGTCGAAACGGCCCAAAAGGGGATCAAGCTCAGTGGATATGTCGATGCTGGCTACAGCTACAACTTCACAGGATCAGGAAATAACTCGATGGTTTGCACGAGATACGCCACCGATACGGCTCAGCGCGGCGATTTCAACCTCTACGCGGTCAAGCTCGCTCTCGAGAAAGCCCTGACCTCGGAGAACAAGGCACAGGCCGGGTTTCGGACGGATGTCATGATTGGTGAGGACGCGTCCTACTTCATCAACCGGACCCCCAATGCCGGCTTTAATACGAACAACAACTCCAACAGCCTCTTTTTGGAGCAGGCGTATGCCTCGATCCGAGCCCCTGTCGGAAATGGTTGGGACTTCAAGGCGGGCAAGTTTGTCTCGACGATGGGGTATGAGGTGATGGAGCGGCCTGCCAACATGAATACCACTTACGGGATCCTCTTTAACGTGATGCCCTTGTATTACACGGGGGTTTTGTCGTCCTACAGGTTTGATGATAATCTGGACGGAAAGCTGGGGGTTGTGAACGGGTCCAACAGTGACAACAACACGACCTTAAATCCGAACGCGGGGGATGGGGTGGCATTATTGGCCTCCCTGAATGTCACGGCCCCAGGGGGCAACGCAAACTGGAGCAATAATTTTCAGTACAGCAGCGCGTACGATAACAACACCTCGACCGGGTCCACATACAGCAGTTTGACATCCTCGAGCCAGCCCGCGAGAGCCAACAATGGCAACATTTCAGCCTACATGCTTCTGTACAATTCCTGGGGAAATTGGGCGCCAAAATTTGCCAACGACAAGCTTTTGCTCGCCTTTAACACGGTCTTCGGAAACATCAGCGGTTCTGCTGAGAGCAGAACGTCCAACATAAACACACATTGGTACGGGGCAGGGGCTTATGCCAAATACCAGTTCAACGACTGGTTCAGTCTCTCCAGCCGCGGGGAGTACTTGGGCAGCAATAACGATGGAGTGATTGGTTATGTCGGTGCCAGCACCACCACCAACACACCGGAAGCCAACAACCCCACCCGACATGTCACCGGGGTAAATCTATGGGAGTACACCCTCACAGCCGGCTTCAATGTGATCGACAACCTGCTCCTTCGCGCCGAATACCGTTTGGATTGGGGTTCCAATCTTTATCAGGTACAGAGTGGAGCGGCCCAGCCGGAAGGTCAGAACGGTCCGGCGCACTACGCCGGGGCGGAGGTGGTTTACAGCTTCTAAGTCCCCGCATTCGGGGTTCTGCAACCCCGAAGCCAAGGGTATGGGGTCCTTAAACTTGGCCTAGGAGGCCAACTCTTCGACCGTTGGGCAGGAGCAGACGAGATTGCGATCGCCATGGACGGCGTCGATCCGGGAGACGGTGGGCCAATATTTCCAGTTCCGCGTCCAGTGGGCAGGGTAGGCGGCTTTCTCGCGTGAGTAGGGGCGGTCCCATGATTCCGAGGCGACATCGGCGGCGGGGTGAGGGGCCAACTTCAAGGGGTTGCGGGTGCGATCCATTTTGCCCGATTCGATTTCAGCGATCTCCTGCCGGATTGAGATGAGTGCGTCGGCAAAGCGGTCCAGTTCTTCACGGGATTCGGATTCGGTGGGCTCGATCATCAGGGTTCCACCCACGGGCCAGGACATCGTCGGGGCGTGAAATCCGTAATCCATGAGGCGCTTGGCAACATCCTCGACCTCGATACCCGCGGAGGCCTTGAAGGGCCGGATATCCAGGATGAACTCGTGGGCAACCCAGCCTCCCGCCCCACGGTAAAGGATCGGGTAGTGGGGGGAGAGGCGTTTCGCGAGATAGTTGGCATTCAGAATCGCGACTTCGGTGCAACGCGCAAGGCCCCTGCCTCCGACCATGGCCAGGAACATCCAGGGAATGACCAGAATACTGGCACTGCCATAGGGGGCGGAGGCAACGGCTCCGACCTGGTTCCTTTTCAAGGCTTGGTGGGGATGGGAGGGAAGAAAGGGGCTAGATGACTTGCCACGGCGATCGGGCCGACTCCAGGACCGCCTCCGCCATGGGGAATGCAGAAGGTTTTATGTAGATTCAAGTGGCAGGCATCGACCCCGAATTCCCCCGGGCGGCAGATACCGACGAGGGCGTTGAGGTTGGCTCCATCCATGTAGACCTGGCCGCCCGCTTGATGGACTTTTGCGCAAAGATCCCGGATGGCCGTTTCGAAGACCCCATGGGTGGAGGGATAGGTGACCATGGCGGCGGCGACCCGAGGCCCGTGTTCCTTGAGTTTTGCATCCAGGTCGGAGAGGTCGACGTTGCCTTGGGAATCACAAGCCACGGGGATGACGCGAAAGCCGACAAGGACGGCGCTGGCGGGATTTGTTCCGTGGGCGGAAACCGGAATCAGGCAGACATCCCGCTGGGTGTCTCCGCGAGAGTAGTGCCAAGCCCGGATCGACAGAAGCCCGGCATACTCCCCCTGAGAACCCGCATTGGGCTGGAGGGAGACATGGGGCAGACCGGTGATTTCCCCCAGCCAAGTCTCCAAATCATGGATGATCCGCAGGTAGCCGGGGTTTTGGTCGGCAGGTGCGTACGGATGGGGTTCGGAAATGGTCGACCAACCCAGAGGGGTGAGTTCGGAGGCCGCATTCAGTTTCATGGTGCAGGAACCGAGAGGGACCATCGACTGGGCGGGAGTGAGATCCTTGGCGGCGAGACGCCGGATGTAGCGGAGCAGCTCGTTCTCATTTGCGTGAGAGGTAAAGATCGGATGACGAAGGGCGGGGGACTTCCGGGCAAGAGGGGTGGGAATCGGCGGGAATTCGGAGGAGGGGGGCGGGAGTTTGGTTGCCCCAAAAAAGGAGAGAAGACGGTCAACTTCGGCTTCGTCGGTCCGCTCGTCCAACGTGATGCCAAGATCACCATTCGGGAAATCTCGAAAGTTTGTTTGAGCTTGCGCTGCCTTGAGACGTGCGGTTTTGAGCGCCGCGGGTGGGCCTTGGATATGGAGCGTGTCGAAGAAGGTGGGGTGGGCGATCGTCAAGCCGATGACCTTGAGTCCGGCCGCAAGCCGTTGGGTGTGTTGGTGAATGCGGAGGGCGATTTGATAGAGGCCTTTTGGGCCGTGGTGAATGGCGTACATCGAGGCGAGAGCAGCGAGGAGGGCCTGGGCGGTGCAGATGTTGCTGGTGGCGCGGTCGCGACGGATATGCTGCTCGCGGGTTTGGAGGGAAAGCCGATAGGCGGTACGACCTGCAGTGTCTTTCGAGACACCGATCAGCCGACCGGGAAGCAATCGTTGGTAGGCGAGGCGGGTGGCAAAGTAGGCGGCATGCGGACCACCAAAACCGATGGGGACGCCAAACCGTTGGGTGCTCCCAACGGCGACATCGGCGCCCAGTTCGCCAGGAGGGGTCAGGAGAAACAGGGAAAGTGGGTCGGCGATCATGATGGAGAGGGCGCCTGATTTTTTTAACTGTTCGATGGATGGGCGGGGATCGGCAACGCGCCCATCGCTTTCGGGGTAGGCCAGGATACCCGCAAAAAGATTGGAAGTTTCTTTTTCCGGGAAGGAGTCGGAGACAACAACCCTCCAGCCCAAGGCAGCGGCGCGTGTGGAGATTACGGAGGTGGACGATGGGTGAAGGCCCGGGGTCAACCAGAGGGTCTTTCGATTTTTATCGGCCATGGCGGCATAGGCGAGGGAGGCGGCTTCTGCGGCGGCTGTGCCCTCGTCCAGAAGAGAGGCGTTGGCGATCTCCATGCCGGTCAGCTCGAGCACCATGGTTTGGTAGTTCAGGAGGGCCTCGAGGCGGCCTTGGGAGATTTCCGGTTGGTAAGGGGTGTAGGAGGTGTACCAACCGGGATCCTCAAGAATGGCTCGGCGAAGGACGGGGGGAGTGATCGTACCGTGATAACCCAATCCGATGAGAGAGCGCCAAGGGGGATTGGCGGCTAGAATCTTCTCGAGGTCCGCCAAGGCGCGTGTTTCGGATCGGGCAGGTGGCAAGCGGGGGGGATGCGCGGAGGCTAAGCCTTTTGGAAGGGTGGCCTGAACTAGCTCCTCCAAAGAGGAGAGTCCAAGAGTTTGGAGCATCTCCTTTTCCGTCGCCTTGTTGGGTCCGAGGTGCCGCGAGAGAAAGGAGAGATCGTCGGCTAGGGGTGTACTCTTTGGGGCGGGGGTGGTCGCGGAGGGCTGGGTGGGTTTGGCCGGTGGAGCAAAGGCGGGGGTCACGTATGGAAAATAATCGGGGGTAAGGGGTTGGCAAGGGGTTCGGTAAAGTTGGTCAGATGAGGTTGGGAATAGTTAGTCTAGGGAAGTGCACCAGCATGAGGTAAAAAACTGCGGGCTGGATCTTTTGGCTCATGAGTTGAGCGAGTCATCCGATTTGAGGGCCCTGTCGATCTCCTTTTATGAGGGGCGGATTGATTATGCAACGGCCGGGCAGGGGGAAGGGGAGAGGAGTGCAGTGGTGTTGGCGCAGACCGTCCGGAGTTTGGGAGGGGAGAGTGTTTGCCGGTGGACCCCGCCGGATTCCCGCTGCGGCAGGTGCGGTCGGCTTTTTGAGGGAAAGTGGGAGCAGGGGGTTTTTCTCCGAAGGGAGGAGGAGAGAATAATTCTGGAAAGGGAAAGTTGTCCGACGGCACCCAAGTTCTGGCTTTGGAGGATGCTGAGGGGGGTGAAGCTGGAGGTGAGGCAGTTGCCCTCGGTGGTGGGGGCCGGAACCAAATGGAAAGTCCCCCTGGTGTTGGCGCTGATTTGCGGTGGTGCGGGCATCCTGGGGTGGCTGACAGAAGGTTGGATGGGCAAAGCTTTCTTTGTCTTTGCTTACCTGGCCGGCGGATGGAAGACGGGAGAGGAGGTGCTGCACCGAGTGCGCTCGGGTGTTTTGGACATTCATTTTCTCATGTTGGCTGTTGCAGTGGGGGCGGCGGCTGTGGGGCACTGGGATGAGGGGGCGTTGCTGCTTTTCCTGTTCTCCCTCAGCGGCGCTTTGGAGGAGTTGGCGGCGTACCGGACGGAGCGTGAGTTGGCGGGTTTATTTAGATCAGCCCCGAGGGAAGCCGTGAAGATTCTGGAGGACGGTTCGGAGCAGCGGGTTGCGGTGGAGCTGCTGGAGCCCGGGATGCAGGTGCGGGTTCGGCCGGGGGACGCTTTCCCCGTGGATGCGGAGGTGGTGGATGGCAGAACAAGTGCGGATGAATCCAGCCTGACCGGCGAGGCAGCGCCTGTGGAAAAAGAGGTCGGATCCACCGTTCTGGCGGGCACCCTGAACTTGTGGGGGCGGGTGGACCTGCGGGTTTTGCGTCGAGCCAAGGAGAGTGCGCTGGAGGGCATCCTGCGATTGATTCGGGACGCGCAAGAGCAAAAGGCGCCAGCGCAGCGCTTTACCGACCGATTTGGAACAAGATACACGCAGGCCATTCTGAGTTTAAGTCTGGTGATGTTCCTGATCTGGTGGGGGAGGACGGGGTGGGTGCGGGCGGAAATGGGAACGGCATTCTACCAAACGATGACGTTGTTGGTGGTGGCGTCCCCTTGCGCATTGGTCTTGTCGATACCCTCGGCCATTCTGGCCGGCATTGCCGCAGGGGCCAGAAGAGGGATTCTTTTCCGAGGGGGAGGCCCGATCGAGAGGTTGGGTTCGATTCGTCGCGTGGCATTGGACAAGACAGGGACCCTGACAACGGGGGAGATGAGGGTGCGAGGTATCGAGGTGGAGGGAAACAGCAGCGAGGAGCAGGTTTTATGCGGTGCCGCTGCCCTTGCGGCCCAGTCCCTCCACCCCGTCTCTGTCGCCATCGTCCGCGAGGTCAAAAAAAGGGGGTGGGGTGTGGCGGCGTTGAGCGATTTCTCGTCCGCGACAGGAGGCGGGGTGATGGGCAGGACGAAAGAGGGGGTGGAGTGTCGGCTTGGAAGGAGAAGCTTCCTCAAGGAGCCAGGCTGGGTAAAAGAAAAAGCGGCACCCGTTCCGGGCGTTTCCGAGGTTTTTTACGAGGGGGGCGGCGTCAGGGGAAGAATCCTCCTGGAGGATGAGATTCGAAAAAGCAGCCGACCGCTTCTTGCATGGCTGGCGCGGCAGGGATTGAAAGTGACAATGCTTACCGGGGATCGGGAGGCTGCGGCCCGACTGGTGGCAGAGCAGGTCGGATTGAAAGATTTTCGTTTCGGGCTTCACCCCGAGGACAAGGTGGCGGCCATCCGGAGCTGGAACGCCCAAGGGGAGAAAGTGGCGATGGTGGGGGATGGCGTCAATGATGCGCCGAGCCTCGCGGTGGCAGAGATTGGGGTTGCGATGGGGGCACGCGGCACGGGCGCTGCATTGGCGGAGGCGGACATCATTCTGATGCGTGATCGTCTGGAGAGCTTTGCCGAGGCTTTTGACCTGAGCCGCAGAACACGCGGGATCATCCTGCAGAACCTGGTCCTTTCGCTCGGGACGATTGTTGTTCTGGTGGTGGCGGCGATGGGGGCGGTCATTCCGTTGACCTTGGGAGTGGCGGGGCATGAGGGAAGCACGGTGATCGTCGTGTTGAACAGTCTCCGTTTGTTGGCGCCTCGGCGGGGATTTGGCGAGTTGCGCACGGGTGGGGAGAAGGTGTAGGAAAGAGAGATGCGTTGGCGCGCGATCTTGCTGTTTGGTGCACCCGGTTCGGGAAAAGGGACACAGGGGAAAGTGCTGGGGACCATTCCCGCCTTTTGTCACATCTCCTGCGGGGATGTTTTTCGGGGGATGGATCTACGGACCCAGGTGGGCCAGGCCTTTCTCAAGTATTCGAGCGCGGGCCAACTGGTCCCGGATGAGGTTACCGTCGACCTATGGCGACAGCATATGGCCCATCTGGTCACCCTGGGCAAATTCAAACCGGAGATCGACCACCTTGTTCTGGATGGAATTCCCCGGAATCTGGAGCAGGCAAAATTACTGGAGAGTGATCTCAAGGTGGAGGCCCTCTTTCATCTTGTTTGTCACGACAAAGCGAAACTGGAGGACCGGTTAAAGCGTCGTGCCCTGCGGGACAACCGTCTGGATGATGCGAGTGACTCCGTCATACATGACCGTCTGGCGACCTACGAAAAAGAGACCAAGCCGGTTCTGGAGCACTACGGAAAAACGATTGTGAAGGAAATCGACGCAGAGCAGTTTCCGTTTGAGGTGACCCGCGACATTCTCAATCAAGTGCAGACGACCCAGGCGAGCAAGACAAAGCGGGCGTTGGCCGCGGCGGGCATCTAGTCGCGTGCGGGTGGTATTTGCAGGCACGGGGGAATTCGGGGTTCCCTGTTTGGAGGCGTTGGTGGGATCGGAGGATCATTTCGTGCTTTCGGTGATCACCCAACCGGATCGTCCTGCGGGCAGGGCACAAAAGGTGCTGGCTTCCCCGATCAAGCAGTGCGCTTTGCGACATCAGTTGACCGTGTTTCAGCCCGAGGACGTGAATTCCCCGAGCAGCCTGAGCCAGATCCGGTATCAAAAACCCGATTTGATGGTGGTGGTGGCCTACGGTCAGATTTTGAAAAAACCGCTCCTCGAGTTGCCGGAAATGGGATGTTGGAACGTCCATGCTTCGCTTTTGCCGAAGTATCGGGGTGCGTCCCCTATTGCGGCGGCCATCCGAGACCGTCAGAAACGAACCGGTGTGACGATCATGCAGATGAACGAGGGGCTGGATACGGGGGATATGCTGGGGAGGATCGCCACTAGGATCCGTCCGATGGAAACGACCGGGATGTTGCACGACCGGTTGGCGGGCAAGGCGGCCCCTCTTCTCCTGGAACTTCTGAAAAAAGCCAAAAAGGGGAAGTTACGGAGCGCGCGTCAGAACGGGGCCGAGGCCTCGCTCGCCCCGAGGATGAAGAAAGAGGACGGCAAGATCGACTGGAACAGGAGTCCGGAGGAAATTGAGGCTCATATTCGCGCCATGCAGCCGTGGCCGGGCTCGTATGCGTGGATTCCGGATGGGCAAGACCAGAAGATGCTGAAGGTGTTTGCGGTGATCCTGTCTCGGCGGGCCAAAGGTAAGCCTGGGGAAATTGTGGAGGTGAATCCGCATGGGATTTTGGTCGCCGCAAAGAAAGGCGGGGTTCTTCTACGGGAGGTGCAGCTGGAGGGTCGGAAGCGGATGAGCGCGGTGGAGTATGCCCGGGGTGCGGGCTTGGTCGCGGGTGTCGTGATGGCCTGAGAGTTCCCTACCTCCTCAGCCATTTCTCCTTTTGCAGAGCCAACTGGCGATTCAACGATTCCCAAGGCCCGGGGTCCTTCCCGGCGGCGTACAGGTCGGCCCGGCGGAGGATCGTGCGGATATATGTCTTGGTCGTCGGAAAATCCATCGCCTCGAGAAAATCCTTGGCGGTGAGGGTTGGATTTTCCTTGGCCCACCTCCTGGCATGGGTGATTCCTGCATTGTACTCGGCCAAGGCAAAAACTTCAGGGCGATCGGCGTTCGACCATCGTTTCATGGCTCGGGAAAGGTACCAGGATCCCGCGGCAAGGTTGGTTTGGGGATCGAAAAGATCGGTCTCCTGAAAGGAGCGGATCCTGTGGGCTTGGGCCCAATCCTGGCCTGCCCCCGGAGTGACCTGCATCAGTCCTCGCTCCCCCGCATTCCCCATGGCCCGCACCTCAAAATTACTTTCGCGCCACACAACCGCCCGAAGAAGGGGGAGGGGAAGGCCCGACTTTTCAGCCGCTTGAACGAGAAGGGGTTCGAGGGCTTGGGAACGCTGGATCTCGCCGAGCCAAGAGAGGGCGATGAGAAAGAGGGGGGCGAGAATCACAGCCAGTGCGGCGAGGATTCGTGGTCGGGCAAGAAGCATGGAAAAAGGGTAACGTAAAGGGTGGGAATGGAAAGGCGGTCAAAACTTGCCTCGCGTGTAAAAAGAGAGCAGAGCCATGGGGTGGAATATCCGCAGTTTGTCAAAGTAGCGCCCGAGTTGGGGTTGGATCGTCTGTTTGATTATGGAATTCCGCAACGTCTTCAGGGTCGGATCGGGCTGGGACAACGACTGAGAGTGCCTTGGGGCAAAAGGAGCATCATGGCGTATGCGGTGGAATTTCCCCTGGTTCCCGAAGTGGAACAGGTCAAGGATGTGGAGGAGGTGGCTGGGGAGAAACCGCTGATTCCTGCGGGATTATGTCAGCTGGCACGATGGATGGCGGATTACTATGCCTGTGACTTGGGTTCGGCCCTCCGAACGATTTTACCGGGTCCTGTCCGATCCCATGAAGGCGGGGGGAAGATGGCATGGTGGATTTCCCCCGTGGCTGGTAGGGACGAATTGGCACGGAGGATCCTCCGGGGGGCAAAAGCCCAGGAACGAGCGTGGCAGCATCTTTTGCGCTGTGGCGGTGGGTGGCAGACGGCTCTGGTAAAAGAGTCAGGGGCAGGAACCGCGGTTTGGCGGGCGTTGGTGGATCGGGGTTTGGCGGAGCGAAGCGAGAGACGGTGGGTGCGTGGCGAGGAGACGCCGGAGGGGGGCTGGCCTGGCACGGAAGTGCGGCCTGAGTTGGGCAGTGAGCAGAGGGAGGCGATGATGGCATGGGAGGAGGAGCGGAAAAAAGAGGGAGCGGGTGTTCCGATTCTTTTGGAGGGAGTGACCGGAAGCGGAAAAACGGAAATCTATTTGCGGGCCATGGAGGAGGTTTTGATGGAGGGAAAAAACGTGATCATTCTCGTCCCTGAAATTTCCCTCACCCCTCAAACCGTGGCACGATTCCGCGGTCGTCTGGCCGGGAGGAGGATCCGACTGTCCGTTCTTCACAGTGGACAGACCGTGGCAGAAAGAAGGGAGTCATGGCATGAGATCCGGGAGGGGAGGGCGAGAGTGGTGATTGGTGCCCGCTCGGCCCTCTTCGCCCCTCTGGAGAATCTGGGGTTGATCGTGGTCGATGAGGAGCACGATGGAGGGTACAAGCAGGCAGAGGCGCCGCGTTATCAGGCACGCGATTTGGCTGTCGTGAGGGGCAGGATGGAGGGAGCTCCTGTGATTTTGGGGAGCGCAACCCCTTGTTTGGAGAGCGGGTGGAACGCAGACCGGGGAAAATATCGCAGAGTCCGACTGACGCAACGGGTGGATGGGGCGAAATTACCCAAAGTCCACATCGTCGATTTAAGAAAAGAGGAAAAGCCCTCGGGGGGCGGACCCCTCCTTCTTTCCCAAGAGCTCGTGACGGCACTGCGGAGTCGACGTGAGAAGGGGGAGCAGAGCCTGGTTCTGCTGAATCGGCGGGGGTATGCCCCAAGCGTGCAGTGCCCCCATTGCGGAAAAGTGGAGGAGTGCGACCGGTGTGCGGTTCCCATGACGTATCACCGGTTGGACGGAAAGTTGCGTTGCCATTTCTGTGATGCAGACCGTCCCTCTCCGGCCCGCTGCCGGGAGTGTGGGTCTCCGGTGTTGCGATACACGGGGGCTGGCACAGAGCGTCTGGAGGAGGGGGTGACGGAGAGCCTCCCGAAAGTCAGGTTGACCCGGATGGATTCGGACAGCATGAAGGCGAGGGGGGCCCATGCCAGGGCATTGGGCGAGTTTCGGGAGGGAAGGACCGACATTCTCTTGGGCACCCAGATGATCGCGAAAGGACTGCATTTTCCGAATGTGACCTGCGTCGGAGTGGTTGGAATCGACGGGGCGCTGAATTTGCCCGATTTCCGGGCCTCGGAGCGGGTTTTTCAGCTTTTGGTGCAAGTGGCGGGGCGGGCCGGGCGAGGAGAGGTGGCGGGAGAGGTGTTCGTGCAAACGTACACCCCTTTTCATCCGGCGATTCAGTTTGCCCGACACCATGATGTGGATGGCTTTCGCGAGCAGGAGTTGGAGCACCGGAAAGCCCATGGATACCCCCCTTTTCGCCGTGCGATTCTTCTCTCGTTTTCGGGATCCAGCGAGGCCCAGACCCTTGCCTCGGCGGAGCATGTGGTGAAAAAACTTCGGTCGGCTTGGGGAGACAAAGTGGAGGTGCCCGATCCGAGCCCCGCGCCGATCGCGCGCGTGGAGGGCAAATTCCGCTTCCATGTTTTTCTTCTTGTCGACAGGGGGGTCGCGATCCTGGGAGACCTGAAGAGGGAGGTGTTGGCTCCGAAGTGGCCGAGCGGGTTGAAAGTATCGGTCGACGTGGACCCACAGGACCTTCTTTAGATCGAAACTTTTCCTGGCTCTGATAGGTTGTCTTGGATGGAACGTCTTTTCCTCACCACGGCGATCGACTACGCAAACGCCAGGCCTCACCTGGGGCATGCGTATGAAAAGGTGCTGACGGACGCCTTGGCCCGTTTTGCCCGCCGCAGAGGGGAGGATGTCCGCTTTTTGAGCGGACTGGATGAGCACGGGCAGAAAGTCCAGCAGAGCGCAGGAAAAGCAGGCAAGAGTCCCCAGGAGTTTGTTGACGACATAAGCGTGCATTTTCTCGGTCTGTGGAGAGATCTTCGGGTCGAGCCGGATGATTATTTGCGAACAACAGAAGTCCGGCACAAAAAACTGGTGCAGGAGGTTTTGTCCCTTCTTTACGAGAAGGGGGATATCATCCGGGGGACCTTTCAAGGGTTTTACAGCGTTCGGGCCGAGCAGTTTCTGACGGAAAAAGAGAGGCTGCCGGATGGTTCGTGGCCTGAAATTTACGGGGAAGTGGTCGAGCTGACGGAGGAGAACTACTTTTTCAAGCTGTCGAAATATCAGGACTGGTTGAGGGAACTTTTGCAAAAACAACCCAGCCTGATTTTCCCGGAATTCCGAAGCAAAGAGGTGTTGGGAGCCCTCGAAAAGCCGTTGCCGGATCTTTGTATTTCCCGGCCCAAAGCACGTTTGGCTTGGGGCATTCCGCTGCCTTTTGACGAAACCCAGGTCACCTATGTGTGGTTCGATGCCCTTTTGAACTACGTCACCGGGGCAGGGAGCGGGCAAGGGAGGATCGGGGAGTGGAGTCCGGCGGTGCATGTCATTGGAAAAGACATTCTCGTTCCCGCCCATGGAATCTATTGGCCGTGCATGCTGAAGGCGCTGGGTCTTCCCCTTTTCAAAAAACTTCTGGTACACGGATTCTGGACCCGAAAGAGCGAAAAACTGAGCAAGTCCACCGGCAACATCGTTGACCCGAGGGAGCTCGCGGAAAAATACGGGGCCGACTCCTTCCGGTACTATGTTTTGCGTGAGATGGCGTTGGGACACGATGCGGACTTTGATGAGGAATCGCTGGCGGCACGCCGCAAAGGCGAGTTGGCTCATGAGCTTGGGAATCTGTTGCAGCGGGCCGGTTCGATGATCGGACGGTACCGCGATGGCAAGATCCCTGCTGCGGCGCAACCTGACGCCATGTCCGAGGCTTTCCGGGCCACGGTGCTGGGAGCCCTGAAAAAGTGGGATGAGCTGATGCAGAAATACCAGATTCACCTCGCCCTGGGAGAGCTCTGGAAAGGGGTGCAGGCTGGCAACCAGATGATCGAGGCGAGGGCTCCTTGGAAGCTGGCCAAGGATCCAGCGAAGTCGGCGGAGTTGGATGCCACTCTGGCGGATGCGATGGCGGTTCTCGAACTTGTCCTCGAGGAGGTGGAGTGTGTCATCCCCCGCACGGCCTCGGCCGGCCTGATCCAGTTGGGGTTGCCGGGCAAAGTGACCCGTCGTCCCGCAGATTGGCCCCAATGGCCGGCGCATCAGGCCGGTCGTGTTCTTGGATCGATCGAGCCGCTCTTCCCTTTGCTGGAGGACGAGAAGCCCAAAAGTTCATGACACGGCGGGCGATTGCACGCGGTTCCCGGGTAGGGCATTTTATCGCTTCGAAAGATATCCACCGATGAGCAAAAAAGAGTATTCCCATCCCGAGACACTGGTCGAAACCGGCTGGCTGGCCGATCATCTCCATGACCCGGGGATCCGTGTGGTGGAAAGCAATGAGGACGTGCTTTTGTACGACACGGGACATATCGCGGGAGCCGTCCATATTGACTGGAGGAGGGATCTGCAGGATCCCCTCGTACGCGACTACATCACCCCCCAAGCCTTCGCGGAGTTATGTGGGCGGAATGGGATCACCCCGGACACCACGGTGATTTTTTATGGCGATAAATCGAACTGGTGGGCCTGTTACGCCCTTTGGGCGTTTCGCCTTTTTGGCCACACCAAGGTGAGAATATTGAACGGGGGACGGGACAAGTGGGTGGGGGAAAAAAGGGCCTTAACCCGCGAAAAGGTGAAGGTCCCGGCGGTGAACTATCCGGTGCCCCCGCGCAGGTTGGATTCGGAGATCCGGGCTTTTTATGAGGATGCCCTCGCCTTCAGCCAAAAAAAACTGCCCTTGATCGATGTTCGATCCCCCGGCGAGTTCAAGGGGGAGGTCACCCATATGCCCGAGTATCCTCAGGAGGGGGTTCTCCGGGGCGGCCATATCCCAGGTGCGCGGAGTGTTCCCTGGAAAACGGCGGTGAAGGAGGATGGAACGTTTAAGTCGGCTGAGGAGCTGGAAAAAATCTACGTGGAGGGTTGTTCCATGGCTCCTGATTCGGAGGTGATCGCCTACTGCCGGATCGGGGAGCGTTCGAGCCACACGTGGTTTGTTCTCACTTATTTGCTGGGAAGAAAGAAGGTGCGAAATTACGACGGTTCCTGGACGGAGTGGGGGAACCGGGTGCGGGCGCCGATCGAACGCTCGAACTGAGGTTACGGATTTCCGCTGGGTGGAGTGGCGGGGGCAGGAGGGGTGGCGGAGCTGGGAGATGCGGGTTGATAGTCGGTCATTTGGCTGACCTGTCTTTGGGCCATGCGATAACCCATGATATTCAGGTCGAAGCTCATGAAAAAATTCGAAGGCACGGGGATATTGAGAGAGGGAAGCTCAGACGTTTCATAGGAAAAATCCATCCCCTTCATGGAAGCCAGGAACCAGGCCACATCCACCTCCTCGGTCAGTTTGCCCTTGGTCTGGATGATGCTGAAATCGTTCTGATCGATCCAGATCGTGCCACCGACCTTGTTGATGACTTTTTCCTCGCGTGAGGAAAAGGGTTGGTCGGGTTTCGGGGAGAATTTGATCACGAAGCAGGGGCGGTTTCGGAGGGTCTCATCCGCCATCCGGGAGTATTTGAAGCGCGGGGCAATCTTGCCCATATCGAGCATGGCGTTCACCTTTTTTGCATCCTCCACGTCCTTGTTGTCGTCATCATCATCATCCGAATTCTTCTTTTTCGATTGTATGCCCCGACCCCCGGTGGCTCCTGCATAGGTGGTTTTGCCTGAGTTGTCGTCACCGCCCTTCGAGTCATCATTGAAATCGGCGCTAAAGGTGATGTCTTTGCCCGGCTTGATCTTTGCGGTGACCGTCTTGGTTTTGTCTGGGATGACTTTGTTGTCGTCATCGAGCCGCTGGGTCACCAGTTTGAGCTGGTAGGTATATTCTTCCCGGAGTTCACGCAGCTCCTCGTCGCGACGAATGGCATTTTTGATGATCTGATCCACCGTGATGTCGCTGGGGGATGCCGCGGGGGGCGGGGGTGTGGTAGGCGTGGGCTGAGGCTGCGAATTCTCCTGCTGGACCGGAACTGCCTTGGCCACGGGCTCGTTATTGATCTCGTTATCGCACGTGGTCTGGAAGGTGGGACTCAGTTTTGGGTCTCGGGAGTTGACCTGCGCAAACAGGGTCGCTCCGGTGACAAAACCCAGAGCCAAAGAAAGGATAAGTTTGCGCAATTTCATCGTTCCCCTATTTACCCTAATTATGTCCCACATCAAATTATATATCCCCGGCCCTGTCGAGATTTCTCCTTCCGTTCTGCGCGCATTCGCCACTCCGATGATCGGTCACCGCGGCAAGGGGTTTCAGGAGCTGTATGCGAGAGTGCAGCCCGGGCTGCGGCAGTTATTCCAGACGCAACAGCCTGTCTTTTTGGGCACGGGATCGGCCTGGTCGGTCATGGAGGCGGCCATCCGAAATCTGGTGCAAAAAAAGGTGCTGGTGTGCATGAACGGGGCTTTTTCCGACAAGTGGTTTGATGTGGCCCAGAAGTGCGGCAAGGAGGCGGGCAAGGTGCAGGTGGAGTGGGGGCAAGCAATCAAACCCGAGATGATTGAAAGAGAGCTCTCCAAGGGAGGGTATGATGCCCTGACCTTGATCCATCACGAGACCTCGACCGGGGTCCTGAGTCCGCTGGTCGACATTGCGAAGCTGGTCCGGACAAAATTTCCCGATGTGATGCTTATCACCGACACGGTCTCCTCCTTCAGCGTGATGCCCATCCCCTTTGATGAGCTGGGGCTGGATGTGATGTTGTGCGGGACACAAAAGGCTTTGGCGCTGCCCCCCGGGGCCGCTCTTTTTTCCGTGAGCGAGAGGGCGTATGCCAGGTCCGAAAAGGTCAAGGACCGCGGTTACTACTATGACTTTCATGAGTTCCGGAAGCAGGCGGAGAGCAACATGACCCCCTGTACCCCCTCCATTTCCCATCTTTATGCGTTGGAGGTGAAGTTGGCGGAGATTGCGAAAGAGGGAATCGCGCAAAGGCACGAACGCCATCGGAAGAATGCGGAGCGGGGGAGGGCGTGGTTGGCGGCAAACGGTTTTGAGGTGTTTCCTGAAAAGGGCTATGAATCGCTCAGCCTGACGTGTGGAAAAAATACGCGAAAGGTGGATGTGGCCAAGTGGATCGCATGGCTGAAGGAGACCCACGGGGCGATTTTTGACGGCGGGTACGGCAAGATGAAGGGTCTCAACTTCCGAGTTTCCCACATGGGGGATGAAACGGAGAAGGGGATGGAGGAGTTGTGGGGTCGCCTTGCGGAGGGATTGAAGAAAATCAGCTAAAGACCTCAGGCGGCTTTGCGTGATTCCTTTCGTTTGATGATCGGGGCGCGATGGCCCTCGGCCACAGCCTGATTGATGATCACCTCCTCGACGTCGTCCCGGGAGGGGATGTCGTACATCAGATCGAGCATCATGCCTTCAAGAAGGCTACGCAGAGCTCGGGCACCAGTGCCTTTCTTTAAGGCTGTCTCCGCCAGGCAACGCAGAGCATCCCTGGTGAAATTCAGTTTTACTCCCTCCATCCCGAGCAGTTTTGCGTACTGCCGGGTCAGGGAATTCTTTGGATCGGTCAGGACAAGGATCAGCTCGTCGACCGTGAGCGGGCTGAGGTGGCTAAGAACAGGGAGTCGGCCAATAAATTCAGGGATCATGCCAAAACGAAGAAGATCATCCGGCTCGGCGTAACGGAGAAGTCCGAGGCCATCCTCCGGGACCTGGGCTTTTGCGGTCAGGCTGGAGCCGAAACCGAGGGCCCGACCTCCCATCCGTTTGTGGACGATCTCCTCGAGACCGACGAATCCGCCCCCGCAGATAAAGAGGATGTTCTGGGTGTTGACCTGGATATGCTCCGCCTGAGGATGTTTCCGACCACCCTGGGGAGGGACGTGGCAGACCGTCCCTTCCAGAATCTTTAGGAGCCCTTGCTGTACCCCTTCGCCTGAAACATCCCGAGTGATGGAGGCGCTGTCCGATTTACGTCCGATCTTGTCGATCTCATCGATATAGACGATTCCGAGTTCGGCCCGTTTGACGTCGTAATCCGCATTTTGGAGGAGGCGCAGGATGATCGTCTCCACGTCTTCACCCACGTAGCCCGCCTCGGTCAATGAGGTCGCATCCGCGATGGCGAAGGGGACGTCCAAAATCCGTGCCAGGGTGCGGGCAAGAAGGGTTTTTCCGGAGCCTGTGGGGCCGATGAGAAGGATGTTGCTCTTTTCCAGCTCCACGTCGGCGTGGTCGGTGGGAAGGGTGTCGGTCTGGGGACCGCGGACGCGCTTGTAGTGGTTGTGGACGGCGACGGCCAAGGTGCGTTTCGCCCGGTCCTGACCGATGACGTGACGATCCAGCTCCGCACGGATCTCGCGGGGTTTGGGAAGGCTCTTGAGAATGCCTTTGCCGGCGGGATTTTCGCCGACTTCGCGGTTCAATATGTTTGTGCAAAGCGTGATGCAGTTATCGCAAATATATACCCCCGGACCGGCGATCAATTTTTTGACCTCGGCGTGGCTTTTGCCACAGAAAGAGCAGAGCGTGAGATGGGTGGGGCGGGCCATCGGGCACCGGCTTTACTTTTTCGGCTGCTCCTCTTTACGGAAGGAGACAACATGATCCACCAAGCCGTAGGCTTTGGCGTCCTCTGCGGACATGAAGCGGTCCCGGTCGGTGTCTTTTTCTACCGTCTCAAAGCTCTGGCCCGTGTGGTGGGCGAGAATCTCATTGAGACGTTTTTTTGCGCGAAGAATCTCCTGTGCCTGGATGCTGATGTCGGTGGCTTGGCCTTGGGCTCCACCCAGGGGCTGGTGAATCATGATCCTGGCGTTGGGCAAACAGAAGCGCTTCCCTTTGGTGCCCGCAGCGAGAAGGACCGCCCCCATGCTGGCAGCCTGACCAATGCAGTAGGTGTTCACCTCGCAGGTGATGTACTGCATGGTGTCGTAAATCGCGAGACCCGCGGTGACGTATCCTCCCGGCGAGTGGACGTAGATGCTGACGTCTTTTTTGGGGTCCTCCATCTGCAGGAAGAGAAGCTGCGCGATGATGGAGTTGGCCATGCTGTCATCGATGGCCGTACCGATGAAGATGATGCGGTCTTTCAGGAGGCGGGAGTAGATGTCGTAGGCGCGTTCCCCGCGCCCCGTCTGTTCGATGACGCTGGGAACGAAGTAGTCGGCCTTGGGATCGGTGCTCATCTCCATAAATTACCCTCGGACGGCGTGTTGCAAAAGAAAATCAACGGTTTTTCTGCGCAACAAGGTGTCGGCAAGGGAGGGTAGAACGTTCGATTTTTTGAGGCGCTTGGCGAACAGGCGGGCGTCCTGACCCGATTGGGCGGCGAGAATGGCGATCTCCTGAACCACCTCCTCCTCCCCCACCTCGAGGCCCTCGGTCTCGGCAATGCGGCGAAGGAGAAAGCTGAGCTTCACGTTTTCCTCGGCGTTCTGGCCGGCCGTCTTGAGAATATCATCCTTGTGTTTGATCAGCTCCTCGTTGGAGACGCCGCGTCGCTGATTTTCCTCCACCAAACGGGCGACGAGACGGCGGCGTTCCTCATCCAGGAGAGGTTCGGGGACCTCCATTTTGGTGGAGGCCAAGAGGGCTTGCGTGATGGCCCGACCCTCCTCGGCCCTGTGGGCGGATTCACGGGACGCGGCAAGATCCGCCCGAACGCGGGATTCCAACTCGGCCTTCGGCATCTTGTAGTTTTCCTGGCAAAAAGCCTCGTCCACTTCGGGCACATGCCGCTCCTTAAGCTCATGCAGCGTCACCTCGTAGTGGCCGGTCTGCTTTTGAAGAGCGGCATGGGGAAACTCTTTGGGAAATTGGACCTCCACCTTGCGGGTTTCCCCGGGGCTCATTCCGTACAGAGCCGGGACAAAACCCGGAAGAAAGGCATCCGGTTTCAGCCAGACCCACAGTTTTTTGGCTCCTGCGACCTGGCCGGCCTGGGGAGCCAGTTCGAGAATTTTTTTTCCTCCGCAGGTTCCCTCGAAATCCAGAACGGCATAGTCTCCCTCCCGGGCGGGCCGAGGGGGGAGTGTGTGGAAATGGGCCATCGGCTCGGCCAACCGGTCGAGAGCGGATTTGACGTCCGCATCGGTCACCGGCTCGGGACTTTTCTTGGGGATTTTCAGGCCTTTGGCGGCGGGAACTTTGAATTCCGGCGCCAGGTCAACGCGGAGGATGAATTTGAACCTTTTGTCCTTTTCGAAATTGGCCTCCTCGACCGCTGGGTCGTCCACCAGGCGCAGCTTCTCTTTTTCCACCGCATGCCGGAGTCCCTCCCGCAGCAGGTTGTCTTTCAGCTCGCTCTGAATATCGGGGGCGTAGCGACGACGCACCATCTCCAGCGGGGCATGCCCGGGACGGAATCCCGGAAGGCGGGCTGATTTTTGGAACGAGAGGGCAACCCTTTCCTCGGTCTGTCGCACCTGATCGGCGGGGATTTCCCCTTTGAGGCGACGGCGGCAACCGCCCATGTTTTCTAGGGAAACTTTCATATGCAGCCTTGAAACCTACGCAAGGCCGTTGGGCGAGCCAAGGTCAGATTGGCCAGCGTTTGAGCTTTGGTGGGGTCGGGAAGTGACCCGAGTTAAAGCACTTTTAAGAGATATGCTTATTATTTTGCAAAGGTGGTGGGAGCATCCGCCACAACTGCAGCATCATAATTGGCTTGTGCACGGAAGTAGTCGGCTTGGGCCTCAACGCCCATTACTTCCGCATCAAAAGCAAATTGCTCCCGAATCTGCAGATTCAGCATGTCGGTGGCGCCCAGTTTCATCCGTTCTTGCTCGGCAGATTGCAGTTGCCGGGCCAGATCGACATTACGACGAGTTTTCATCAGGGCCTGATGGGCGGCGTCCAAGGAAATAAAGGCATCCCGGACATCCGCAACAATCCGGTCCCGGGTAAACTGTTTTTCTAGATTCAAGCGGGAGATCGCCGAGTCGGCCACCACGACCCGACCTTCAGCCTCCCGTTGTTGTAGGGGCATTTTCAGCTGTACCAAGCCTTCTAGTTCCGTATCTCCATAAAAAGCGGGTTGGGCTGCAAGTAGGCCAACATCGAGATTAGGCAGGAGGGTGTTTTTCGCGAGCTTTTGATCGATATCAGCTTTTTTGAGGAGAAGTTCAATCCGTCGCATTTCCGGTCTTTGGAAAACAGCCTTGGCCAGATCAGCTGTCATTCGGCTTTCCTCCATCAATGGCTGAGGAGGAAACGCTTTTGGTACGCGCTTTCGCTGGGCAATGATGGGCTGAGAACTTTCGAGCGTCCGATAAAAAAGGGAAAGCTCGATTGCACTGGCTTGAAATTTGCGTTTTGCCAAGACCAAGGCAATCTCACGGCTCACAACTAACTGTTGGTTATTTACCTGAACAATAGGGGCGGCTGCCCCGAATTTCACCTGCTCCGCGATTGCGCTATCGCGATCCTGAGCGATACGAAGCAATTCCTCCGTCAAGGCGAGTCGTTGACCGCTGGCAACCCAAGTGTAATAGCTGATTGTCGCAGCACGGATGAAATCCAGATATTGTCGTAAAATAACCGGGTCGGCTAATTCCTGGTCGATCTTGGCCTGCCAAAGCTTGGCGCGCCGTTCGTCGATAACGCCGTCCCGAAGAAGAGGAATGCGCATGCCTACCAATCCCACCCCCTCACTATTGCCGAGGGAGTTATTTTTATTGTAATTGGGAAGGTAACCACTGCTTAAGAGATAATAATCCGCATAGCTGGTGTACCCCCCGTACACGCTCCCACCCCAAAAGGGCAAGGGTTGATCCAGAAGGGCGTAGCCAGCGGCCCCATTGTTTGGTCCAGCTAGACTTTTTGCCCCTCCGGAATTTAGATTCAAGTCGAAGGATCCCAAAGCCTGTCGG
>RFMG01000249.1 GCA_009927835.1 Verrucomicrobiota bacterium
AGGTTGTAGCAACACTCGGCACTATCCACAAAAACCGGCTTGCCACCCAATCTGGCCACCGCCCCCGCCGTCGCAAAAAAGGTGAAAGTCGGACAAATCACTTCATCCCCAGGTCCCACCCCGACAGCTTGTAAGGCCAACAGGAGCGCATCCGAACCGTTCGAAACCCCGATCGCGTGGGGCACTCCGATCCACTTGCCAATCTCCTGTTCGAAAGCCTCCACCTCCGGACCCAGCACAAACCTCCCGCTATCCAGCACCTTTTCAAAGGCAGCCAGCAACTCGGCCCGGTAGGGCGCATGCTCGGCCACCAAATCCAACATGGGTATCCTCATGTACACCTTGTATTTATATTCTTACCAAGATCAACTTGGACTTAATTCGTCCCTTAATTGATCCAACCTCGTCATTAGTTCCGGACTTTCTTTGGCACGCAGAAGAACCTTAAGATGCCGATGGATATAACTCCAGTCCAACGATCGTGGTTTTTGCCGTATCAGAATTCCACGAATATCGATCCAATCCTGCGGCCGGTTCGCAAAACACTTCATCACCAAGAGATCCTCGGCGGTGCAGGTTTTTATTTTTGCTCCCGGACAAAATTCCACGTCCACGGCGCGCCCGATCGCTTCGCCCTCATAGGGGAGGCAACCCATGGCAAGATCGATCCCAATCCCTTCCGAACTCCGCAAAAGAAGAACCCGATTCTCAAGGGCAAACTGCCGCGCCTGGGGAATTCTCGCAGCAAACTTTTCCAACCACGCATCCACGAATTCCTCCTCATCACCCAACCCCACCAACAGACTCAAATCAACATCCAGGGTAAACCGAGGCTCGCCCCAGGCCTGAACCGCCAATCCACCAATGACACAACCCCTCCAGCCCCTCCCTTCCCAAAACGTCTGCAAACCCAGCGCAAGCTGGGCTAATTCATTCATGTCCTTAACTTGAGAAAGTAACGCTGCTGCTCCACCAATCCTGAAGTAGGCGAGGCCGAAGAAAATTTAAGTTCCGCCCGAACAGAACCCTGGAGGAATTTCATCGCTCGGGAAGTGTCCGCACATCGAATCTCCTCTTGCCGAATTTTCTCCAATTCAGGGGAGGCCCGCTGCCATTGCCGGACGCGCTGCTTCATCAGATCTTCCTCAGCCCTCATGGCCATAATTTAGCCTACCTACAGGACCAAGCGAGGACTGTTTTTCTCTGAACGATGATCCCCTTCCTTCAGCGAACAAAGGTCTGAGACTTGGACGGACGGGATTGCCCGCATGCCGCATTCTGGGCAGTTTCTGGTTATGGCCTCGTCCAACGGATCCAAGTTTATTGTTTATGGCGGCAAACCGATTCAGGGAGAGATCGAACCTCAAGGAAACAAGAACGAGGCCATGCCCCTGATGGCCGCCGCCTGTCTGACCGATCAGCCAGTGACCCTACAGAATATTCCCCAAATTGAGGATGTCCGGCTCATGGAGGAAATCCTGCACGACCTGGGGTTGACCTCAAGCGAGTCGGACACCGCCCAAGTTCGCCGTACGTTAACCCTACAGGCCAAGGGCACCCCCAAGTCCACGATCCAGCCGGAGTTGGGGTCACGTTTGCGCGGCTCCGTCACCCTGGCCGGCCCGTTGCTCGCGAGAACCGGTGAAGTCACCCTGCCCCGGCCTGGAGGCGACCGGATCGGTCGTCGCCGCTTGGACACCCACCTCCAGATTTTTTCCTCCTTGGGAGCTCAGGTCTCCGACATCCGGGACGGCATTCACATCAAAGCCAAAAAACTCAAGGGAGCCGACATCCTTCTCGATGAAACCTCGGTCACCGCCACGGAAAACGGTCTTTGTGCCGCCGTCATGGCCGAGGGCGTCACTGTCCTCCACAACGCCGCGAGCGAACCCCACGTGCAGGCCTTGGGCAACCTGCTCAACGCCATGGGGGGCCGAGTTTCCGGCATCGGCACCAACACCCTGACCATCGAGGGGGTAAAATCCTTGAAAGGCGCCACCCACCGGATCAGTGCCGACTACCTGGAAGCGGGATCTTTTCTCGCCTTGGCGGCTGTCACCGGCGGTGAGCTCAAAATCAAAAACACGGCACCCCAGAACATGAGGATGATCCTTCAGACCTTCGGCCGGTTGGGTATCCGCACGGAAATCAAGGGGCAGGATATTCTCGTTCCCAAGAGGCAGTCCCTCGAAGTCGAAAAGGAGTTTGGTGGAGCGGTTCCCCATATTGCCGATGCGCCGTGGCCCGGCTTCCCTGCCGACATGACTTCCGTCGCCTTGGTCACCGCCACCCAGTGCAAGGGCACGGTGCTGATTCATGAAAAGCTTTTTGAATCCCGCCTCTTTTTCGTCGATGGACTTCTCGAAATGGGCGCCCGCATCATTCTTTGTGATCCCCACAGAGCGGTGGTTTTGGGCTCCGACAAACTTCGCGGAGCAAAGCTCGCCAGTCCGGACATACGTGCGGGAATGGCTCTTCTCATCGCCTCTCTTTGCGCCGATGGTGAATCCGAGATTCGGAATATCGGACAAATCGACCGTGGGTTCAGTCGAATCGAGGAGCGTCTTCGTTCCCTCGGCGCCAAGATCCAAAGACAGTGAGGTTGCTATTTGCCTTTTTTTGAATCACTGGAAACCTTATTTTCGAGCTCCAGGAAAGATCGTCCGACCAAAGTGTCTTTCGTAGGACATAAAATACGCTTAGCCTCCACAAGTGCACTTTTTGCAATCACAACCTGTCCTTCGGCAAGGGCTGCCTCCACAAATGGCTCAACCAAGCCGTAATATAAATTCCCACCTGCCTGACCTTTCAACTCACGCAGCGCCTTCCGAAATGCGGTTTCTGCCTCACCCCACTTCCCCGCCTCTATCTTTTCACCAACCTCAGCAGCAACAGAGCCTATTCCCAGGTCAAACCTGCGTGTTCGATTTTGAACGAGAATCTGCCTGGATAGATCCTTTACCTCCGCATCATCACCCCTTGCCTTGGCGAACTCCAACAACTTCTCCTGTCCTTGAACACGTAGGTCGGCAAAATTCGCAAATCGTTTTGTGAAGCGCACCCAAAAATCCTTCTTGGCCTCTGGAGATGCCTCCCTCTCATTCAAAAGCTCCCCTGAAGGTACCAGGCGGGAAGAAACTCAGGCTGCACTTCCAATGCCGCATCCACCCAACGGTTGGCATCCTCACGCACGAGGGTTCGGGCCAGGTCAGTGAAAAGTTTCGCCTGCTGATAACCCGGGGATCTTTCTCGGCTTTTCGCAAGAAAGAGCAACTCCGTGTCCGAGATGGGCCTCCATGTTTGAGGATCGACGGCATTCCCAACAGGATAGTTTTGCGATTCATATCTACCGCAATCAGTCTCCCAGCGGCCCGGAGAATCCATGTATCCAAACCATGCATGCCCCCCATCCTCGCCTTGACCTGAAAAGTAGAGGGTGGGCAGACCCTTAGCCTTTCCCGTCATTGCCGCAAAGTAAGCCTGATCCACACAGATTCCACCGCGGGATTTAATTTCAGAGAAAAGATAGGGGCCGTACGGCCATACCAGCTGGTTCGACTCATAACGGCGGATATCGTAACGGATGGAACTAAATACTTTTGAAAAACCACTTCGGCTCGCCGTGACGTTCTTGCGAGCCCACTCCATTTCCGTATCCACTAGGGGATGATCCACGATGAACTTCATCTCACTTACGGTGAAATCCCGAAGGTCGCTCAGATATCTCCTTGCAACCTGAAGTTCGGTCATCTGTTGCATTCGCCGAACAGGATCGACCTTCTCCAAAGGAACCAATTCGTGCGCAACCTGATGATGAGGCCAGCCTTTGGGAAAAGGCTGA
Organism: Verrucomicrobiota bacterium; assembly: GCA_009927835.1. Classification (GTDB taxonomy): domain Bacteria; phylum Verrucomicrobiota; class Verrucomicrobiia; order Methylacidiphilales; family Verrucolacustridaceae; genus Verrucolacustris. Next base: position 3,842 of record RFMG01000249.1, read on the forward strand.
TCGAAAACAAGCGCGATAGCCACAGCAAGACAAGGAAGCACTTGAATGCACTCCGGGTGTTCCAACTGAATCCTTAGCAGAATTCGAACTGCCTCGGTTGCATCGTCTTCGGGTCGGAGGTTCTCAAGAAAAGGCCGCAGGAGTTGCGAGTTCTCACCGAGGGAGCGAAATGCAGCCACCTCCTCTTGCGAAAAGTCTGGTCGGGCATATTCAAGCCACTGCCATACCCGAAAGTTTGCAGCTTCGATCGAGTCAGCCTTTACATCACCCGGTTTCTTCTTGGAAAACTCCTTCTGCAAAGAAAATTTCAAAGTTTCACGTTCGGCTGTCCAAGTCAGGGGGTCGGTGTGCTCCTGCCACCACGTAGCAGCATCTGCTTGGATAAGAGAAAATCCTAGGCAAAGGAGCAGGAGAAACAACCTCACCATACCAAATCATCCCAAAGGGACAGAAATCCGTTTGCGGGATTGGAACCTTTGAACTTCCGTATACCCCACCTCTTTCACCAAGGCGACTGCCCTGGAAAATTCATACCCCACTTCTTGAGGCGCGTGGGCGTCAGAGGAGATAAGGATGGGGACACTTCTTCGAAAAGCCTCCTCCAAAAAGACCTTGGAAGGATAAATCTCCATGACCTCTTTTCGAAGGCCTGCCGTACTCACCTCCATGGCGATTCCCGCCGCTTCAATCGCATCCAAGGTTTCCTTGTAGTACGGCCGCAAATCGCCTTTGGGCCGGTGTCCAAACTTTTTCACCAGATCGGGATGGGCCATGAAATCAAAAAGGCCGCTTTTTGCTGCTTGAGTCATGGCTTTGAAGTATTTGGTCCAGACCTCCTCCACCGGCTGATCCTTCCATCGGGCTAACTTCAGCGGATTGTCCACGTCCCAATCGGGTGTGATGTAGTGAACAGCTCCGATGAAATAGTCGAAGTCTGCTTTTTTGGCCAACTCCCGAATCCAACTTTCTCTCCCGGGAATGAAATCGCATTCCAAACCCAAACGAATCGGGAGTTGAGGAAACTCACTCCTCGCTTCGTCCACGAGGCGCAGATACTCGGGAAAATCCGCCAAATCCATCCGCCAATCGTCAAATTTGGTCGGCATGGGGTTGTGCTCAGAGAATCCAATCTCTCCAAGACCTTTGCGAACGGCCTCCGCCGCATACTCGCGGGGATGCCCTACCGCATGTCCGCATAACGGGGTATGCATGTGGTAGTCGAAAAGCATCACTATTACTAACCCTTACCCGGATTTACCCAAAGCATCATTTTCAATGTGCCGATCAAAAATATAACTCACATCTGTCTCCTGAGCTTCTTTAGCTAATTCCAGTGCGATAGTTTAGAATTCTCGTATCGCACTGACCATGAATGACCTGCATTCTGTTTTTTATGCGCTTGTAAGTATCGTCTAGCGCTCATGGTAACGTTGCTCAAACGATGCTCTTTCGGCATCATCGCAAGATGGCTTCCTCGACCAAAACCCAGATTTCCATAGCACGTCTGCGATCCACTCTGACCGGCTTTCGCAAGCTCCGGATTCTCGTCGTTGGGGATTTGATGCTCGACGAGTTCATCTATGGGCGTGTTTCCCGCATCTCCCCCGAGGCTCCGGTTCCGGTTGTGCATGTGGAAAGGGAGTTGGCCTATCCTGGCGGTGCGGCGAACGTTGCGAGAAATCTTGCTGCAATCGGAATCCATGCCGAATTGAGTGGCGGAATCGGCCAGGACCCTGCGGGACAAAAGCTTCTTACCCTTCTTCGGCACGGAAAGATTGGAACTTCCGGAATCTGCAGATCCAGTAAATTTCCGACGATTTTGAAAACCCGCATTCTCGCAAGGCAGCAGCAGGTGGTGCGGGTGGACAGGGAGGAGCCTGCGCATCTCACCCCCAAGGAACGACAAGCAGTTCTGAAAAAAGCCCTGGATGTTTTGCCCCGATGCGACGCCGTGATTCTCGAGGACTATGGGAAAGGACTGTTTGACCAGCCTCTGGTCGACGCCCTTCTGGTTGCTGCTCAAAAAAAGGGAGTTCCCACAGCGGTCGACCCGAATATCCACAACCCCCTCGATTGGCATGGGGCCACACTGGTCAAACCCAACCGCGTGGAGGCATTCGGCGCCATCGGCCAACCCGATTCATCCCGGCCTGAGGATTGGATGGCAGCCGGGGAGGAACTTCTCCTTCGCTGGTCATGCCGTTACCTCCTTCTCACTCTGGGGGAACACGGAATGATTCTTTTTCAACCGCATGCCCGACCCTTTGCCATCCCAAGCCGGGCCCAGGAGGTTTATGATGTTTCGGGTGCCGGAGACACCGTCATTTCCCTTCTCGCCGCAGGTCTGGCCGCTGGCCTCAAAGGTCCCGCTGCGGCGGAGATGGCCAACCTGGCCGCAGGAGTTGTTGTTGGAAAACTCGGCACAGCCACAGTGTCCCCTGCGGAGCTGATCCGTGCCGCCCGCCATCATGGGTAAAACCGCAGTCTTCCTTGACCGCGACGACACGTTGATCGAAAACGTCCCCTACCTGGGTGACCCCGAAAAAGTAACTCTCCTTCCCGGGGTTTCTTCCGCCATCGCCGAGCTTCATCGATCCAAACTTCCCCTTATCGTCATCAGCAACCAGTCCGGAGTGGGCCGTGGACTCATCACAAAGGAAGAAGTTCGATCCGTCGACGCCCGAATGGAGGAGCTCCTGGGTGGGGACAAGCTGTTCACCCATTACGGCCACTGCTACGCAGCTCCTGGCGACCCGTATGACGATCGGCGCAAACCCTCTCCCAAAATGCTTCAGGAAGCCGCAGTTGCCTTCGATATCGATCTCAAGAAATCCTTCATGGTCGGAAATCGTTGGAGCGACATTCAGGCTGGAAACGCCGCAGGTTGTAAAACCATTTTACTAAACCTGCGTGTCCCACCAGAGGAGTTGGAACGTTCCGTCCAAATAGCCTCCTTCACCGCTCGTGACTGGTCATCCGCCAAAGACTGGATCCTGGAGCAATCGGAGAAAATGAAATGAATATGCCGCGGGTGATTGCCATCATTCCCGCCCGCCATGCCTCTTCCCGTTTTCCGGGAAAGCCGCTCGCCTCTCTTTTTGGAAAGCCCCTTCTTCAGTGGGTTTGGGAAGGAGCAAAGGAGTCAAAGCTCATCCAAAAAGTGCTGATTGCAACGGATCATGAAAGGATCGCACAGGCGGCTCGGGAGTTCGGGGCGGAAGTGAAAATGACCCGATCCGATCACCCCTCGGGAACCGATCGTGTGGCAGAGGCTTGCTCCACCGAATCTGCCGATTGGATCCTCAATCTTCAAGGGGACGAGCCCCTCATCACCGGCTCTCTCCTCGACCAGTGGATCGCAGGGTTCCAACCCTCCTTTGGCATGACCACGGTGGCCACCCCCCTATCCAAATCCGGGGATCTGGAGGACCCTGACGTCGTTAAGGTTTCCTTTGATGCGCACGGCCGGGCGTTGGGATTCCGACGATACGTTCCCTTTAACGAGGCCGGTGCCTGGAACCACCAGCATGTGGGGCTTTATGCCTTCACCCCCGAAGTCCTGCATCAGTTTGTCTCCCTGCCGCCCAGCCCCGGAGAGAAAGAAGAGCGGTTGGAGCAGCTCCGTGCGATGGAGAACGGGATTGCGATTCAGGTGCTGCGGCTTACCTTCAATTCCGTCGGTGTGGACACGCCGGGGGACGTGCCACGCGCGGAACGTGCCCTGGCAGACCGCGCCAGAGCCATCTCAAAATGAAATACATATTCATCACGGGCGGGGTGATCAGCTCGCTGGGAAAGGGGCTGACTGCGGCCGCCCTGGGCACTCTGCTGGAGCGAAGAGGCTTGAAGGTGGGGCTGATGAAGTTCGACCCCTACCTGAATGTGGATCCCGGCACCATGAGTCCCTACCAGCATGGCGAAGTCTATGTTTTGGAAGACGGGGCGGAAACCGATCTGGATCTCGGTCACTATGAGCGCTTCACCACCTGCCATCTGACTCGGCGTCACAATCTGACTGCAGGTCAAGTCTATGAGGAGGTTTTGAGAAAGGAGCGAAGGGGGGATTACCTGGGAAAAACCGTCCAGGTCATTCCCCATGTCACCGACGAGATCAAGAATCGGCTTCGCCACATGGGGCAGCATGAAAATTGTGACATCCTGATCACCGAAATTGGCGGAACCACCGGGGATATCGAGGGACTCCCCTTTCTGGAAGCCTTGCGGCAGTTCTCGCTGGAAACGGGACCCGGGCACAGTCTTTTTATCCACGTCACCCTGGTTCCATTTATTAAAGCCGCGGGTGAATTGAAGTCCAAACCCACCCAGCAAAGCGTGGCAAAACTTCGGGAGATCGGAATTCAGCCTCAAATTCTTGTGTGCCGCAGCGAACACCCTGTCGACCAGGAAACCCGTCGAAAAATATCCAACTTCTGCAATGTTTCCGTGGAGGCCGTCATTGAGGAACAGGATGTGAAGCATACCATTTACGAGGTGCCGCTCATGCTTCATCGCGAGCGCTTGGATGAGCTGGTCCTGGCCCATCTGCAGATCAAGGCCCCCCCGGCAGATTTGCGAGACTGGGAAAAGCTGGTCGGCCGCATGATCGCCCCCCGGCATCGCGTCCGGATCGCCATGGTTGGAAAGTATCTCGGAGTCCCCGATGCCTACAAAAGCGTCACGGAAGCCCTTTTCCACGCCGCCTCGGGCGAGGATGTCGGGGTCGATCTGGTCAAAGTGGATGCGGAGGAAATCGAGAAACAAGGGGCGGATGCACTCCTTTCAGGAGTCGATGGAGTTCTTGTTCCGGGAGGATTTGGGGAGCGCGGGATCGAAGGGAAGATCGCCTCCGCCAGGTATGCCCGGGAGAAAAAAATCCCCTACCTTGGCCTTTGTCTCGGAATGCAGGTTGCCGTGATCGAGTTTGCCCGAAACGTTGCCGGTTTAAAGAAAGCCCACAGCTCCGAATTCGAGCCCGCCACGAAGGAGGCGGTTATCTCACTGCTTCCCGGGCAGGACACAAACGGTGCCAAAGGGGCCACGATGAGGCTGGGGAGTTATTTGTGCAAGTTGTCACCCGGGTCCAATGCCCAGAAGGCCTACGCCACCACTTCGATCCAGGAGCGTCACCGACACCGATATGAGTTCAATAACACGCATCGTTCCAAGCTGGAGAAGTGCGGGCTAAGGATCAGCGGGGTTCACCCCACAGGGGATCTTGTCGAGGTCGTGGAACTGCCCGATCATCCTTGGTTTGTCGCATGCCAGTTCCACCCTGAGTTTCGATCCAAGCCCGACGTGCCCCATCCCCTTTTCCGCGGCTTTGCCCAGGCCGCCCAAAAAAATGCAAAATCAAAATAAGTTTCTTCTCATCGGCGGACCTTGCGTTCTTGAATCCCGCCAAACTTCGCTGCTCATCGGCCGCACGTTGCGGGATCTGGCGCACTCCCTGGGTTGGGATTACGTCTTTAAGGCCAGTTACGACAAGGCAAACCGAACATCGTTAAGCTCTCCCCGGGGTCCGGGATTCAAACGGGGCCTTCAGGAACTGGTCTCTCTTCGCCGAATTTTGAAAGTCCCGGTTCTCACCGATGTCCATTCGCCCCAGGAAGCCACCGCCGCCGGGAAGTTCGTCGACATTCTCCAGATCCCGGCATTTCTTTGCCGCCAAACCGACCTGCTTCTGGCCGCTGCCAGAACCAAAAAGGCCGTGAGCGTAAAGAAGGGCCAATTCCTTGCCCCCGAGGGCGTTTCGGCTGTGATGGAAAAGCTGCGTCGAGGCGGCTGCAAAAAAGCCATGATCACGGAGCGCGGAACAACCTTCGGCCATGGGGATCTCGTGGTCGATATGCGGGGCTTGGTCACCATGCGAAAGCTGGGGTACCCGGTGATCTTTGATGCGACCCACTCCGTGCAACGACCCGGCGGAGGGACAATCACACGCGGAGAGGCACGCTATATCCCAGCTCTGGCCCGTGCCGCAGCCGCCGTTGGTGTCGATGGTCTATTTATCGAGGTCCACCCGAATCCAAAAAAGGCACTTTCGGACAAGGAGTGCATGCTCCCCCTGCATCAGGTCGGCCCCCTGCTCCGTCAAATTAACCGAATCCTATATGCTATCAGCTAGACTTCTCGCCCTCTTGCTGATCGCAACGGGCCTTGCGCCCGTCTCGGCTGGCAACGGACCCGAATTTCCGATCGGTTCGGTCATCCAGAATTTCTCCCTTCCACAAGCCGACTCCAGCGGGAAAAAGACCGCGATGGTGCATGGAAAGCGCGCGACGGTTGTGAGCCCGAATCAGTTGAAGATCGAGGATCTGAATGTCGAGCTGTTCAATTCCGAGGGGAAGGTGGAGACCACCATCACGGCAACCCGAAGCGATTTCTGGAGAAAAGAGAACAGGCTCACCACAGACACGGGGATTCTGGTCAAACGACCCACCCTGATGATCTCCTCGAACGGTATCGATTGGAACGTCGCAGATTCGAGCGGAACCCTTTACAATCGCGTCCGCGTTGTGCTTTCCAGCTCCAGCCCATGAAAAGATTCTTTCTCACGTTTCTCCTCCTCTTCAACACCACGCGTGGGGAAGACTCCCCTACCCCGCCCCCCTCCAACCTCTCGCCAACGAATTCCACGACCACCATCACCAGCGATTCGCTGGATTTGAACTTGGGCAAGAAAATGGGACGGAAACAAGGAGTGTTTCGTGGCAACGTCCAGGTCGATGAACCCAGGTTCAAGATGACTTCCAAGGAAATGACGGTTTTTTTCGCTGAAAACGATGCGGTCGAATCCTTGGAGGCACGCGAGGACGTGGTCATCGAACGCAAGGACGGATCCAGCAAAACCTCCAGTGAGAAAGCCCTGTACGATATGAATGAAAAAAAGCTCACCCTCCTGAAGGTCGCTCGCCAACCCAAAGTCGTTTCCAAGGACAAAACCGTTTTTGCGGACAAGATCATCCTCTACCCGGAAGAAGACAAGATGATGACGGAGGGGGCAAGCCGGGTGATGCTTCAGAAAGCACCCTGAGTTCGTCCACCCATTCCACACCCCCTTCGGGGGAACCCATACTGTCGTGTGAGGGTCTGGTCAAACGTTACGGCGAGCGAAACGTTGTCAACGGGGTGAATCTTAACATCAAGGCGGGAGAGGTGGTGGGATTGCTCGGACCCAACGGAGCCGGAAAAACAACGAGCTTCTACATGCTGGTTGGTTTGGTTCGTCCCACGGCAGGTTCGATTCGGTTTTCGGGCGAAGACGTGACGGGCATGCCCATGTACCGGCGTGCTCGTCGGGGAATCGGCTATCTTCCCCAGGAGGAGTCGATTTTTCGGCGCCTTACGGTGGAGGAAAATCTCATGGCGATCCTGGAGACCCTGCCGATCACGGATCAGGAGCGCCAAGAGCGCTGCCATGAACTCCTGGTTGAGTTGGGCTTGGACAATTTGATCAAGAGCCATGCCATCCAGCTTTCGGGTGGAGAGAAGCGCCGTCTTGCCATTGCCCGTTGCCTGGTGACACGACCCAGTGTTCTTCTATTGGACGAGCCCTTCAGCGGGGTCGATCCACTGGCGGTCTACGACATCCAGCAAATCATCCTGACGATGCGTCGCAAAGGCATCGCCGTGCTGATCACCGACCACAATGTCAGGGAAACCCTCTCGATTGTCAGTCGAGCTTACCTGATCTGCGAGGGAAAGGTCGAAAGCGAGGGAAATGCCGACTTTCTTATCAATGATCCCGTCGCCCGCGGCCTTTACCTTGGCCCCCGTTTTTCAATGTGATGCAGGATCATTGTTGCCAGCTTTTTCATCCTCACCCGGAAAGAATGGCTTCCAGGGCAGCCTCCGGATTGTCGGACTTGAGAATCGGCCGTCCAACGACAATCCGGCTCGCCCCCGCTCCGATCGCCTCCGATGCACGTTTCGAACGAGCCTGGTCATCCGACTCGTCCTTTGGGTCGCGAATCCCGGGAGTGACGATCTCGGCTGCTGCCCCCCATGCCGAGCGCTCTTTGGCGGCCTCGTGGGGGCTGCAAACCACCCCTGCAAGCCCCGACTTCCTGGACAGAGCAGAAAGACACTCCACCGTTTCGTGGATTCCGCCTTTCCAACCGCCCGCACGGACAGCTTCTGCATTCAAGCTGGTCAAAAGAGTCACCCCCAACACGGAGGTCTCCTTGTCAACATGGGCAGCTGCTGCGCGCATCATCTCCTCCCCGCCCGCGGCATGGACGGTAAGAAACCGGGGTTTCCATTGCGAAACCGCTCGCACCGCCTGCTCAACCGTCTGGGGTATATCGTGAAACTTGAGATCCAAAAAGATGGGAACATCCAACTTTTGAAGACCCGCCAAAACCTCCCTGCCGCTGCGCAGATAAAGCTGCAAACCGACCTTGAACGTTCCAATTTTGCCTCGGAAACGCTTCGCCCAGCTCAGAGCCTCCTCCGCACTGTCCACATCCAGCGCGAGAACGATCTGATCGGGTTTCACTTCGTCCATCTAATCGGGAATTTGCCCGGATGACAACCCGTGCCTACGCCAAGATCAACCTTGACCTACGTCTCGGCACCCGTCGTCCCGATGGTTATCATCCCATCGACACATTCCTTGTCCGCGTCAACGTGTTCGACACGCTTCACGCGGAGGTTACAGCCGACGGAAAATGCACCCTGATGATTGATGGCGACAGCCACCTCTCCTCTGGCCCGGATAACCTCGTCATTCGCGCCGCCCAGCTACTTCAGAGATCGGCCCCCCAAGGTGCGGGAGCCTCACTTCGGCTCGAAAAGAAGATTCCGCAAGGCGCCGGCCTTGGAGGCGGTAGCAGCGATGCCGCATCCGCACTTCTTTTAATGCGAAAATTATGGAGAACAAACCACACGGATCGGGAGCTTGCTGACCTTGGGGCGAAGCTGGGTAGCGATGTGCCCTTTTTCTTGCAACCTCACGCAGCCCGTGCCACGGGCCGGGGAGAGATTCTTGAACCCGTTCCTTTGCAGCATTACCGTGGGCTCTTCTGATCCATCCAGGCTTCCCCTCCCCCACCGCCCAAGCCTACACCAACTACTCCAAGCAGCCTGGTCCGGGAAATGAGGGGCGACCCCTTCTGCTTACCCAGATGAATGGAAGTGCACTTACGATCCATCCCCGGAACGATTTGGAGCGAGCCGTGGAGAGTCGCTTTCTTTGGATCCGAGCGGCTCGCGAGTGGCTCCAAATTCAGCCCAATGTCCTGGCCGCCCGAATGAGTGGGAGTGGCTCCACCGTCTTTGCCATTTTAAATTCGGAAGTGGAGGCGGTTCGTGTGGCGGAAGCTGCACGGACACACCTTGGGAACGAGGCTTGGATGAAGGTCGCCCAGTTGATCAGCGGACTGGAGTGAAATTACCGAAGCTTGTGTGCGATACGCGACTTAATGCGGGCCGAGCGATTGCGGTGGATCGCTTTCCCCTTGGCCGCGCGATCCAAGCGACGCTGAAGTTCGGGGAACAGTTTGGCCGCTTCCTCTTTTTTTCCCGCCGTGATAAGGGCGATCAGTTTTTTTTGTGCGTTCCGTGCATGATCCAAGAGGAGCCGATTGACCGCCCTTCGACGCAGGGCACCCCGAGCTTGTTTTGCCGCAGAAGCAGTGTTGGCCATAAGTTCAAAGAATGCCCGAAACCCATGCCCCGCGTCAATCTATGAACCTGGTTCGTTTGGGTCTCTCTCTTCTTCTTTGGCCGGGGTTGATTTCCACCCTCCTTTTTTTTGGCAAACTTTTCCGAAACATTACACAGACACCCGGGTTCCCCTGGGCAGGTGTCGTGGTCTTTATGGTCGGTTTTATCCTCGCATGTGTTGCTTTTTTTGCACTTCCCAGGCCCAGGGGAATTTATGTGCTTGGCCATGAGCTCACTCACGCCCTCGCCGTCTGGTTCAGTGGCGGCAGGGTCCACTCGCTGGAGGCAAGTTCCAAGGGTGGAAAAGTCGTCTCCGACCGCGTCACCCCATGGATCAGCCTGGCTCCGTATATATTCCCTTTTTACCCCATGATCGCGGGAGTCCTTTGGCTTGCGGGGACACGGGTTTGGCCTGAGGCACAACAGCTCGCCCTGCCTCTCCTGGGGCTTTGGGGCGCGATTTGGGGATACCATTACGCCTTCACATTCGACCTTTTTCCGAGCCGTCAGCCCGACTTTCTGATCTATGGCAGGATTTTTTCACTGACCATAATCCTCTTTGGAAATATCCTTCTCCTTGGTGCACTTCTCTGGACAACCTTCCGACCCGCCCCATTTGGAGAAACCTTGTTTCGCTTGGGAAGGGAGTGGGCTTGGACATACACCTCCATTGCCCACTGGATCACAGGCTTGCTCTTGCGCTACCTCCCTCGAGCCGACTAGAACATCCCTCCGTGCCTGACTTGCCAATACCCGTTCTAATCCGGAATCCCTGATGTCCTCTTTACGATCGGAGCTGGAGGCACGCATCCAGGTTTGGGCAAAAACCCATTTTCCACAATTGGGACCCGGTCCCTGGGTGCGACCTTGCGCCGACCCGCGGCATGGCCACTTCCAGACCCATCTTCCGATGGTGGCCGCAAAGCAAACCGGAGCCAATCCCCGTGAGCTCGCCACACGCCTCGCACAGGAGTGCCCCCCACCCCCTGATTGGTCGACTCCGGAAGTCGCAGGCAGCGGATTTGTTAACTTTCGTGTCAACCCTGAGGCCGTCGGAAAAGCGGTGGAGAAGCTTCGTCAGGATCCAAAACTGGGCATCCCCCATACACCCCAACCGGAGACGATCGTCGTGGACTTCAGTTCGCCCAACATTGCCAAAGCCATGCATGTGGGACACATCCGTTCGACCTTGCTTGGAGATTCCCTGTCTCGTCTTCTTTCTCGAATCGGCCACAAAGTCATTCGCATCAATCACTTGGGTGATTGGGGCACTCAGTTCGGGAAACTGCTCCTCGCCTACCGCAGTGCAGGACGCCCCCCCCTTGATCCCGACCGCTCCATCCAACAGCTGGAGGAATTTTACAAAAAAGGACACGAGGAGGCGGAATCAGATCCCATCAAGATGGATGCGGCAAGGGCCGAGCTTGCCGCCCTACAGTCGGGCGAAGCCGAACGATTGAAGGATTGGCAACACTTTTGTCAGCGTTCAGGCGAACATTTTCATCAGATTTATCGCCGTTTGGGGGTCACCTTTGACCTCGAGAAGGGGGAGAGCTCCTACCACGACGAACTTCCTGGGATCGTGGAGGAGCTGTTGCACCTGAAAATTGCCACGATCAGCCAAGGGGCCGCTGTTGTTCAGAATCCGGTGATTTCCGAAGAACCCTTTCTTATCAGAAAATCGGACGGGGCTTTTCTCTATGGAACCACCGACCTTGCCGCTCTCCGTTCCCGCCTGAGAGACCTTCATGCAGACCGCATCATCTACGTCACGGATGGAAGACAACAACTTCACTTTCGCTGGTTGTTCGACACGGCCCGAAAGTGGAATCAAAAAGCGGAGCTCGAGCACGTCTGGTTTGGAACGATTCTTGGGCCGGATCGCAAACCCCTCAAAGCCGGGATGGAACACCCATCAAGCTTGTCGATCTTCTGGACGAGGCAAAAGAGCGGGCAAAAAAGATCCTTCAGGAAAAACGTCCCGACGTAACCGGCCCTGCCCTGGAGGAGAAGGCAGAGCTTCTGGGAGTTGCCAGCCTGAAATACGCCGATCAGATGCCTGGTCGCAACCTTGACTATGTTTTCACATGGGAAAAGCTTCTCGCGTTCGATGGCAACACGGCCCCTTACATTCTCAATGCCTATGTGCGTTCGCGCTCGATTCTCAGGAAAGCGGGAATCCATTCTTCACCAAACCACTCCATCCTTCTTGAGAAACCTGAGGAGGAGGAGCTTTCGCGTCATCTGCTGCGATTGGGCGATATCGTTGAGTTGGCAGCCTCGGACCGGAAGCCTCACCATCTTTGCGGCTATCTCTTCGAAACAGCGGGTATGTTCCACCGGTTTTTTGAGGCATGCCCCGTCTTGCAGGCGGGTTCCGATCCCCTTCAAAAATCCCGCCTCACCCTGGTGGGGCTAACTGGTGACATTCTTCGGGAAGGGCTTGGTCTATTGGGAATTTCAACGTTGGAAGAAATGTAAAACGCAAGTCGGGAATCGAACCCTAATTCAGAACCTGATCGGCATCCCCCCAAAGATTCTCCAGCCGATAGAAGTTCCGCCGGTTGGAATGCATGACGTGAACCAGGACATCCCCGTAATCAAGGATCATCCATTGGCTGGAGGCCTGACCGGAGGAGCGAAACACTTTTCTTCCCGCCTCTCCCACCCCGCGTTCGATCTCACCTGCTATGGCTTTGAGCTGTGGCTCATTCTCGGCCGAAACGATGACGAAGAAATCAGCAGGCCCTCCCACCTTTCGCAGGTCCAAGACCAAAGGATCGATACCCTTCTTGTTGCCGGCAAGATGACGGCACAACAGGGCCAGATCACGCCCCTCTGGACTCATCGGTAAAACCGACTCACTTGGATGCGTTTTTCAATCTCCGGGGGCACCATGCCGCGAATCGAAAGTTTTTGCTTCAACCGTTGACGGATCTGGGTCGATGAAATGTCAAAACGCTCGGGAAGCACGCTCATCTTGACTGCTGTACGGGGTCTGGGTGGGTTGGGTCTTGGGAAAACCAGAAAGTGCACAATACGGGAAAGTTTCTTGTGATCCTTCCATTGATGGAGAACTTTCCACTGATCGGAACCCATGATCCAAAATAACTGAGCACCGGGATGCTTAAGACGCCAGCAGAGTGCAGTATCGACGGAATACGACAAGCCAGGACGCATGATTTCCCATGATGACACCCTCGCCCACTTCTCCCCTGCCAACCCTGTCTTGAGCCATTGCAGCCTTTCCAAACTGGGTGCGATGGGTTGGGAGCTTTTCAAGGGGGACCGGGCACAGGGGAGATAAACCACCTCATCCAGACGGAATTTTTCTTTCGCCAGTCGCGCGATCAAAAAGTGCCCAAGGTGAAACGGGTCGAAACTTCCCCCAAAAAGGCCGATTCGTCTCCTCAGAAAATACTCCGGTCCACCTGAATCTTGTCGTTGGGCTTAAGGCGAATATCGCGACCCTGATCCGCCTGGATCTCCTTCGCATTAAACTCCTGCGTGACTCCCCCTTGCGTCAATCGGACACGACGGCGATTCGCAAAATCGGTAAAACCACCGCAGGCGGCCACAGCGCCCAAAGCTGTCAGATCCTTGGTGTAGGGAACCCGCTGAGGCATCCGGACCTCTCCAGTTACGTCGACAAAACGCTGCTCCTTCAGGTCCACGGTCACATTTGGATTGGTAAAGATCTCCTCTTTCAAGTAGGTCGTTTCAATCAGCTTTTTTAATTCCACCGTCGTTGTATTGGCAGCCATCAAGCTGCCGATATGCGGCATCGAGATTTTACCGCTCTCGTCGATCTTTACCTCGAAGATTCCTTGGTCTTGGGTTGGGACCCCGGTCAAACGAATGATCAAAGTATCTCCTCCTCGAAGCAGATCGCTTGTATCGATGCTCGCATCACGCGCGGGGGTTCCCTTTTGACCAGACATTGGATCTGTTGGGAGCACTGGATTGGCTGGCGCTGCTCCATTTCCAGAAAAAAGCTGATTGGTGTTGAGGATCGATTCAGAGGCTGTTCCGACGTTAATCGACTGCGCAGAAACACGAGAACACCCAATAAGAAAAAAGGTGAAAAAAAGAACGTCTCGAGCCTGATACATCAAAATCGATCCTGCCCGTTGGGAGGGCGCACAAAGGTTATCTTGGGATTGAACTCGGCGTTTGGGACAGATGCCTCCACCACTTCCTCACTGTTGGTTACGGATTGATCTTCAGGCGCCGCCGGGGCGACTCTCGCAGTGGATGTGCGTGGCGCGCCACCTCTTGGGGTTCGCTTTTTGTAACCGTACTGGGTGGAGTACCCGGCATAGTAGTAGTAGTTGTCGTCTGTTTTGATATTCACATTGTTGAGGATCACTCCAAATAGCTTACCTCCAACATCCTCAATCACGCGTTTTGCCCTTTGGGAGACGTTCCTTGGATAGCGCCTATGCTGGATCAAAAGTAGGGTCACATCCACTTCCTGACTAATAACAGAGGCATCGCTGATACCAAGCACCGGTGGCGAATCAAACAGGACCACGTCATAGTTGGGTCGGCAGATATCCAGGAGCGATGCAATCCGTGCACGACTGAACCCGCCAAGATCCTCCGGTCCGAGATTTCCTGCAGTAAGAACTTCCATATTGGGAATCGATGTGGACTGGATCAGCTCATCCAAGGAGGCTTGCCCAGCCAAGTACTCTCCAAGGCCCAAGGTGTTTTCGATCTTGAGAGCATTATGAATATTCGGCCTGCGAATATCGCCATCCACCATCAGAACCTTCATTCCACTCTGTGCACAAACCCAACCAAGGTTGAACGTGGTGGTGGATTTGCCTTCACCCGGTCCCCCACTCAGCACGGTGATGGATCGGGCGGAGGAACGAGCTCCCGTGAGATTCAACTTGGCACAAAGTATTCGATAGCCTTCGGCAAAACGCGAATTCGGATCATCCTGGGAGAGAAACTTTGCACCCTTCGGAATCACAGCCAGAACACTGACACCAAGATACCTTTCGACGTCATCCATCGTCTTGATGCTCGTATCCAGATATTCGATAAAGAATGCGAGGCTTAAGCCTAGAATAAGCCCGACAACCATGCTTAACCCCAAATTTAACTTAAGATTTGGTTTTACGGGCCGGACTCCAGGCTCAGCTCGGTTCACCACCTGCACGGGTCTTGTCTCGATTCGGGACTCGACCGACTGCTGTCTGTACCGGGATTCCAAAACTTCAAGCAGTTGGCTCTGGGTCTCCAAATCCCGCCGAGCCTCATTGTAGGGTGCCAGACGATCTCCCCGGTCGGCCCGCAGCTGGGAGCGAAGCTCACTGACCTCTTTTTCCATGCTCTCCACCTTGGCCTGGGCAACACTGAGGTCGATTGACAAAGCCCTTCGGATTCCACTCACCAGCTTGTTCAACTGATCCCTGCGCTCAGCGACAGCACGAATCGCAGCCTGCATTTCAGGATGCTTTTTCCCGTAGCCTTGTTTTTGCATGCTCGCCACAACTTGCAGGGCTTGCAAATACTGCTGCTTGGTGGATGCGGTGGTGGAATCTTCCAGCTGGAGAGCCGGCAACGTAGATTCCAACTGCTCAATGGTCAGGTCTGCGACCTTATCCAGACGCACCTTGCGGGAAATCATGTCGGAACGAAGTTCACTCAAGGCAGCCTCTTTTCTCTGGATTTCCATGTCGGAGAGGGTGGTCGATTGCACCTGGGCGGTTGCACCCGGAAGCTCATCAATTTTCAGATCCCGCCTGAGGGTCTCAACTTTGGCAGCCGCTTCGCTCACCAGCTTCTTCTGCTTCTGAACCTCCCCATCCAGGACTTTCAACCCCGCATCACTTCGGCCGGTGATTTCACTCCTTCGGAACTCCTCATAAGCGTCCGTGATGGAGTTGGCATACAGCGCCGCCTCCTCGGGATGCGTGCTTTGGCACACCACCTCGATCAGTTTCGTGTTTCGGAACGGCCTCACTTCCAGGTAGCTTTTTCGGAAAATCATGAAGGCTTGGTCGTCGCTAATGGAGCCTTCGGGCAGCTCCATTACTTTGCAAAGGCGGTTGGCTACCCCCAATTTCGTGATGACGGGATAAAGGACTTTCTTGCTCTGAATCAACTCGAACTCGGTCTGGAAGAAGACTGGATCGAAGGAGTCAAACGAGGCTTGAAAAACCTGCAAATCGCGGTTCTCTTTCTCCACCCGCAACACAGCGGAGGATTCGTAAATCTTGGGCTGAAGCTTCGTGACCACAAACCCCGTGGCCATGACCAAAATCAGAATTGTAACCGAGGTTGGCCATCGATTTTTGATGACCCTCCACAAGTCATTAACATGAAACGAAGCCTCCTCGGAATTGGCTGTGGAGGCCGCATATCCGTAGGCAGGTGCTGGGGCAATGCTCTCGCTCACCCCTTTAGATTACTTGCCTTCCAAAGGTTTCGCAATCAGTAGGTGCCGCGAACCCCTAAATAAACCACATTGCGGTTATAACTTCCTCCGTTGGAATTATTTTCGTCAAAATAGGACTGGTACGTGCTGAAAGTGTACCCCAGCTCTGCCGACAGGTAAGGGTAAAATGCATAGGAAAGCTTGCAGTTGTAGCTGGCAACCGTTTGTTGGCCACTGCCCTGATATCCTCCGAAGATCGCAATGCTTTGCTGTTTGTCATACTGGGGAGTATAGACAGCAAGCTGGATACTTAGAGACTGCACCAACTTCAGCTTTTCTGTGAAGGCGTGGTCGGAATTGATGTTCAGGTTGTAAGATTCCGAGTCGGAGGAGGTTTGCTGTGTCGACTGCTGAATTTGAATCGAAAATCCAGCCGACAAGGAGTTTTGCTGACCGTAGTTCCAAGTAGAGCTTAACGAGGCAAATGGATAAACACCAATCTCCTGTTCGCCGCTGTTCAGGCCGCCCGGACCAACATTTCTTGGGTTGTCATTTGTCCCATAGTTATCGTTCAGTTGAATTCCTGCTCGCCCCGAAAAGAAAAGAGTCGGCAAGAAGGTATGATCCGCGCCCAGGGAAAAGGCGACCTGCTGGTTGTCCCGGTAATTTTGATCGCTCTGGTAGTCAAACAGCTGATAGTCGATCGAGAAAGTTCCAACCGTCTCCGGTGTAAAATCGAGCCGAAACTGCTGAAAGGCCCCGTTGTTCATGTAGTTCGAGGCAGCAGCACTTCCACTCTGAATTCCGCCCCCATTATTGTAACTGGCTGCCCCATCACTGTTGACCAGTTGGTTATTCCAGCGGGTGACCATGGAGAGCCTATCGGTTACGCGGTAATCCGCTTTGATCGTCCCCAAATTAATGATGTTGCCCTGCGTGTTCGTTACGGGAGCCAACCCGGCAGCAAATTGGGTCGAAATCGGTTGCTCGAAATAATTGAAATTATCCGCGATCGTGATGCTAAACCTCGGATCAAAAGCGTAGGTGTACTGACCTGTGAAGGTTTGGTTGTACTGTATGTCGTACGACTGATTTAGACTTGGATAGTAGATTCCCTGAAAATCGTAGCGGGCGGAAAGATCCGCCTGTAGTCCCGTATAGTTGTAACCAAGAGACGGGTTGACACTGGAATAGGTCGATGAATTCACATCATTGGAACTTTGGTACGATTGAGTTAAAGGGTTGCTGTCGTATCCCTCCCGGATGGCCACCGTTGCTGTGAAGGGTTTGGGTCCTTGCTGACCTGCAGAGCCCTCAATCTGTGCGAATGAGAAGCTGCACATGGAAAGAAAAACAGCCCAAAACAGTAGGTGCCGGACTGACACCTGAGGGATACCAAACGACATCCACTAAATCTTGTGTTTTATTAATTTTTTTCAATCAAAACACACACTGAATGGTAGTGTTATATCAACTTCTGACCAACAACATGTAAACAATCTTGATAAATACTTAAGCACATGATCATAAGCTAGTTCCACCTTTTCTGAAGTGAAAGTAGGAGGTACTCGTTATTAGGGGGAAGTGAAGTGACAAAGGATTGTGGCAAATCTGGGGCTTTCTGTCTTCGTATCACGTCTGCCCAAGAACCCCATTCCGAATTCTCCACCATCATCTGGCTGTACATTTTCACATCCGAACTGGCTGGGGTGAAAAGAATGCTGAATATGGGGGTAACCCTGTCATGAATCTTGATCAACTCCTCCCTTGTCGCGGGCACCCATAAGGTGGGTTGATTCGAGTACCATGCCTCGGCAGCGGGCAGATCGCTGGCCTGAAACTCCTTGGGCTCAAACCACGAGCGCATAAACAAAAAGATCGGCGGATAGGTTGGAGGATAGGGAAAAGGAGGCGCACTGGATTGCAGCACAAAACTAAAAACAGGTGCACTCGCCAGTATGCCCACAAGAACAACAAAGATTTTCTCCAGAAGATCGACCTGCAGGCTCCAACGTTCCACAAAAATAAAAAGGGCGGCCGCACCGTAGACCGATGCCAGAGGAAGAAAGACCAAGGGAATAGGCGTCAAGGCACCGCTCTCCTCCCGCACAATAAAAGCAGTCGCCAGAAAAAGAATTCCCACCGCCCCCAGCCAAAGCAATTTCGCGGTGGCTGCCGAGGGCCTGCGAAACTTATGCAGGGCGCTAAAAACAGCCAAGGTGCCGGCGACCGTGGCCCCGCAAAGAACGGGCCCGTGCGAAATCAGGAAGGAAACTCCCCGGACGAACGAGCCCAGGACCCTCTGCCAAACGTTTGTTTTCTCGATATCGAACGAAAACGTCCGCCAAACCAAATCTCCCGGGTAGTGCGCCGATTCCGATATGAGATACGCCCAATTGATGCCCACAGGATTACCCGTTGCCATCCATAACCGGACCAACCACCCCAAAAAAAAGAGCAGGGGAATGGCGAAACCCAAAACCAACCAGAATTTCCCCTTTTGAAAAAGAAACAGGCCGAGACACACCAAGGCCAAAGCAGACCATAGGTGGATCATTTGCACCAAAGGGGTTAGTCCGACAATAAATCCTGCAACTCCAAACCATCCGCCACTGCTCGTTTCCGCGTTCTCCGGATCCTCCTCACCTCTCAGACCCAGATAGAAAAAATATCCTGCCCATGCGTAGAGGAGAACCAACAGACAAACCGATCCTCCTGCGACGGCATGAGTCCACAGCGGTGTGCTACCAAGGAAAAAAACGGTCGCCAAAAAACCTGTGCCGACATCAAACTGGCCCGTCCCCCACAGGTAAACAGCCAGCGTGGCCATAGCAACGCACAGAAGATTGAAACCAAGAACCAGATAATCGGGCGGATAAACCTTCATGTTTTTGATGCCTTCCGGAGAAACACTGTAAGGGACCATTCTGGAAACATCACCGAGCTTAAGGACCAAAGCCAGAGCCGCAGGATAAAGAGGGGGGCTCAGCGTCTCCGGAAATTGCTGCACGGAGGGTGCATTGTTGCCAAATTTGGCCCGCAACTGCCACAAGGCCAGGGGCCGGATCAACTGGGTGGTGAGCCCTTGTCCCGTGGCAAGTTGTCTGGCTTGCTGAGCGAGATCCATCGCCTCGGAAGTCCGAAGACCGTTAAATTGACTGAATCCTATCCAGGTCACGAGGCCGACGGTCAAAAGCACCAGGGCAACTTTCACCAAACGCGTCGCATGGGGCCCTCTTCCAGGTTGAAAACCAGATCCTGCAAAGAACTCACCGCCTTACCTTACCTTTCTTTGCAGGTTCAGCCAGCTTGCGATGCAGGGTTCTGCGGCTGATTCCCAAAGCCCTCGCTGCCTGAGAAATATTCCGCCCCGACTTCTCCAAGGCAGCGTGAATTGCGCTTTGCTTTAGCTCATCCAACTTCAGCGATTGATCCTGATGGACTGAAATCGTCGACCCTCCGTCCCTGCGAACCGCCATCGGCAAATCACCCGGCTCGATAAACTTCCCTTTGGCCAACACAACGCCGTGCTCCACCGCCGTCCTTAACTCCCTCACGTTACCGGGCCAAGAATACGCCACCAGTGCCTCCATACACTCTTTTGAAAAGGGCAGCTCCTCTTTCCCGTTTTCACGCCCATACTCGTGACGAAACGATTCGGCCAAAAGCGGAATATCCTCCGGTCGCGCCCGCAAAGGGGGCAAAAGGATCTGCACCACCCGGATGCGAAAGAAGAGATCCTCACGAAATTTTCCCTCGCGGACCAGCTTCTCCAAACTCCGGTGGGTAGCTGCAACCAGACGGACATCCACCTCAATCAATCGGTTTCCACCCACCCGCTCGAATGCCCTCTCTCCCAAGACCCGCAAAAGCTTGACCTGCGTTGCCGCATCAATCTCCCCAATCTCGTCCAGAAAGATCGTCCCGCCGTTGGCTTGCTCAAAACGTCCCACCCTCCGCTCGGTCGCACCGGTAAAACTTCCCTTCTCATGCCCGAAAAGCTCACTCTCCAGCAACTGCGGGGAAAGGGCGGCACAGTGGACCGCAACAAAAGGCGCGCCTCTTCTGGAACTCAACCCATGCAGTGCGCGAGCCACCAGCTCCTTCCCAGTCCCACTCTCCCCCTCCAAAAGGACACTGGCCTTGCTGTCCGCCACTTGCCGCACCTGATCCAACACCTTCTCCATGGCCTCCGATTTCCCAAGAATCCGATCCAAACCGAAAGACCGATCCAGTTGGGCACGAAGCTGGATATTCTCCCGTTCCACCTTGACGGCTTGCACCGCCCTCCGCAACAGCAGTTGGGTCCGGTCCAGGTCCAGAGGCTTGGTCACATAGTCGTAGGCACCCTTCTTGATCGCCTCGACCGCGCTTTCCACCGAGCCATATGCGGTCATGACGACACAAGGAGGAGGGGGAGAGTGCTTCTGGCACAAATGCAGAACATCCAGCCCGCTTTCGCTTCCCAAGCGCAGATCGGTCAAAACCACATCCATCGGCTCGGACTGCAGCAGATTTCGCGTTGTCTCCACATTCACGGACAGAAAAACCTCAAAATAGTCCTCCAGGGCTCGACGCAGCGCTTCCCGGGTGTTCTTTTCGTCATCCACAACAAGCAACTTGGGCTTCATTCTGTCGAACCGGGCGCTTCCGCGGTTGATGTTTCCGTCAAAAGATGGATCCTTCGCTCCTGCATCGGGATCTGCAACCTCACCGATGTCCCCTTTCCCTCACGGCTCGTGATTTGAAGCGACCCCCCATGCTCCCGCGCAATCCTCTGCACAATCATCAACCCCAGACCTGTGCCATCCTGCCGGGTGGTGAAAAACGGGCTCCCCAATTGGGGAAGATGCTCCGGGGAAATTCCAGGTCCGTTATCCCGGCATTCGAAGAACCAATCATCCCCCTCCCGCCCCATGGTGATGGAAATCAACCCCTGCTCCCCCGCCGCCTGCATTGCGTTGCGCACAATATTGTAGATCGCCTGCTTCATCTGCTCCCGATCCATCGGGACCTGCGGATGGGAAGTGCTGAGCTTCTTTTCCAGAAGAATCCCGCGATCCTGGAGCTCCACCTCCAGGGGAAGGAGCGCCTCCTCCAGGACAACGGCGGGGTCCTCCACCGTTTTGCGGATGGGGTGGGGCCGAAGGGCACGTAGAAACTGGGTGATCAAACCATCCAAACGGCGAATTTCCTGCTGGCACACCCCGATCGACTCCCGGATTCTTTCCCCTTGGCTTTCGGGAAGGGTGGACAAATCCCTTGCCATGATTTGCAGGTGAAGGTGCAGACTGTTGAGAGGATTGCCCAACTCGTGGGCGACCCCGGCCGCCAGCAGGGTCAGCGCCTCCGAACGCCCCGCCTCAACCGCATGTTTCGTTTCCGCTCGCTCCCTTGTAATGTCTTGGAAGATCGCGGCATGCAACCCACCCGCACGTCCGGACCTCTCCAACGGCACCAGGTAGTAGTTCAGGATTCGCGGTTCGGGATACGACACCTCGATCGTCCCGGAGGAGGAGCGATTTTCACGAAGAAGCTGCCTCCAGTCCAGCCCACGCAAACTTCTCGATAAAGTCCACGTGCCAGGCTCCCCACCCTCGGGAAGACCCAACAAAATCCCTGCCGCGCGGTTGCGATAGGTGATTTTGCCCTCCCCATCCACCACGGCCACGCCCTCTTGGAGAGTGTTAAAGATGGTTTCTAAAAGATGCTTATCCTCCGCCAACCGGACGATCTGGGACTGGATCTCCCCCGCACCCACCCGGTCCGCCCGCTCCAACAAACGCTCCAAGAATGAGGACTTCATGCCCCGTGTCCCTCGTCAAAACCAGCGCTTGAATTTCAGCCATAGCCCCATGCCGATCATCAAGGAGAGCGTGATGGCCATCAGCATCCAATACCCATGCGGATGATCCAGCTCGGGCATATGCCGAAAGTTCATCCCATACCACGATCCCACCACGACCGGTGGAATGGTAACCGCCGTTAATGCCGTGAGCACTTTGATTCCCTCATTCGCCTCGTGGGCCGAGCGGTTCGTGTACACGTCAAAGGCCACCATCATCCGGTCATTGCACCCTTGCAACCTTTCGTCCACACGGGTCAAGGCATCCTGCACGTCACGGAAATAGGGCAGCATGAGGGCACGGATTAATTTCGATTCCCCACGCGCCAGACGGGAAATCACCTCCCTTTGCGGACGCAGGGCCTGCCGCAAACTGGAGAGACGGCGACGCGCCCGTAAGATGCGCTTCGATAGATCCTCTTTCCCCATTCCGGACAGGGCTTTCTCCTCCACCTGCTCCATATCCTCCGTCAGCGCCTCCACCACGGGCAAATAGGAGTCAGCCACATGATCCAGAATTTGGTGGGTGAGACGGTCTGCCCCCCTGGCCTGCTGACCCGTTCCCTTCACGAGCCTGTCCTTCAGAACGGAAATTCCGGGAATCGGCTCACGATGATAGGTCACCAGAAACTCTTTCCCCATGAATAAATTCAGCTCGGAGATCTTGAGGGTCTTCTCCGCTGTGATGTCCACGCTGTGCACAATCATGAAAAGATAGTCCTCATAATCCTCGATCTTCGGCAACTCACTCAAGGTCACGCAATCCTCGATCGCCAACGGGTGGAACTCGAAAAGGATTTCCAAGATCGATTTGGTCTCTTCCGGCGTGGGATTGGTCAAATCAATCCATAAAATCAAACCCTTGTCGGCCCGAGCGAGACGCAACGCCTCCATCTCCAAATTATGGCTGACCGGTCGACCTTCGCTGAAAACGAACGATTCGATCATGCGGCCAGTATCTCCCTTTTTCCGTCACTCGTCCAAAGTTTTCCCTGCTCGCCACAGAACGCATCTCGATTCCAAGCCAATTCTCGGTACTCTTGGACCGCAATGAAACGTCCGGTTCTTCTTCTGATTCGCGACGGCTGGGGAATCAACCCTGCCGGGCGGTCTGGCGCCGAACATCAGGGTGACGCCACACTCCTCGCCAGAACCCCCGTTCATGACCGCCTGTATCAAAATTATCCGATGTCCAGACTACAGGCCAGCGGACTTCAGGTGGGCCTGCCCGAAGGTCAGATGGGGAACTCGGAAGTGGGCCATCTGAACCTCGGTGCGGGTCGGATCGTCTATCAGGAGCTCACACGCATCAACCTCGCTGTGGCAGACGGATCCCTCCACAACAACACCACCCTGCAGGCCTGTCTACGGCAGGCGCAAGGTCACCGACTCCACTTTCTCGGGCTGGTTTCGGATGGCGGCGTTCACTCCCACATCGATCACCTGATCGCGCTGCTCCACATCGCCTCCCAAGCCGGACATCGCGATACCTATGTTCATGCCATGACCGACGGACGGGATTGCTCCCCCACATCCGGGCGGCAATGGATCGATCGATTGGAGAGGGAGATAAAATCATGTCCCGGCACATGCCTGGCCACAATGATCGGCCGTTACTACGCCATGGATCGGGATCGTCGTTGGGAAAGGGTCAAACTCGCCCGGGATCTTTTTGTCGATGGAAAAGGTATTCCCGCCGAATCCGCCACAACGGCCATCTCGAAAGCGTATGCGGACGGAAAAACGGACGAGTTCATCCCACCCATCAGCCTCGTGGGTTCCGCCAACCCCCTGATCCGGGCCGGGGACGTGCTCTTTTTCTTTAACTTCCGCGCCGATCGAATGCGGCAGATCGTCCGCGCTTTGGCCGATCCGGCATTTTCCGATTTTTCCTCAGATGCCAGACCCCCGGTCAAAGTCTTCACAATGACTCCCTATGAGGCTGATTTTACAAAGATGGGATTCCACCATCTCTTCACACCTCTTCCGATGAACGATCTTCTCGGTGAGGTTGTCGCCGCGCACGGCCTTTCCCAGGCCCGGCTGGCCGAGACGGAAAAATACCCCCACGTCACCTACTTCTTTAACGGAGGCAAGGAAACTCCCAACCCCGGGGAGGAGAGGGTCATGGTCCCCTCCCCCAAGGTTGCGACCTACGACCTCCAACCGGAAATGAGCGCACCCGAGCTCGCACAGAAGGTGGTCGAGCGCATCGAAAGGCGTCTGGATGACATGATCATCCTGAACTTCGCGAATCCGGACATGGTGGGGCACACCGGAGTCCTCTCCGCGGGCATTCGAGCCGTGGAAACCATCGATCGGGCCGTCGGGCAGGTTTTGGAAGCCTTGGAGAAGGTCGGCGGAAAAGCCCTGGTTACCGCCGATCACGGAAACTGCGAGCAGATGCTGGAGAAAAACGGAACTCCTCACACCTCCCACACCACGAATCTCGTCCACTGCCTGTATGTGGCTCCCGACTCCAACGCCCACACCATGGCTGACGGAATTCTTGCCGATGTTGCGCCAACCCTGTTGGCCATGTTGGGACTTCCCAAACCCGCCGCCATGACGGGATCCTCACTCCTGCGGCCTAAAGCGAAATCCTAGTTTTGTCCGGGAATGGCCGTCTCGCTGTGCAACACAGAGCCCCAGACCTTGACCAGTTCACACACATCCACCGTTTTTGTCTCCTCATTGGGAAACTGCACCACCGCAGAGCCGTAATCCTGATGGGTGGACTCCTTTTGAATCGACACAATCGTGCCCTCCACCATCTGCGAGTCATAGGCGGAAACGACCCGATCCCCGGGCTCGAGGGGATTTAAAAACTGCCAAAAGCAGTCATCCAGCATCCGATTGGTCTCCTTAAGGTTCTTGTGCATGTCCTCCTCAAGGTCATCCGCTTTCATCGCCTTGGTCAGTCCCTCGATCAGGCGGGTGTGTCTGTCCAGAATCGCATAAAGCCTCCTCTCCGCCTGCTCGATTCGAATTTCATTCGCCGTCATCGCCAAGGCACGCAAGGAACCGCTTGGCTTCTCCGCCACATCCTCTTTTTTCCTCTGTTTCTTGCCCATGGAAACCATCATTCCTTCCCTTGAACCCTGCCGCAAGCCCCCACGTCAGCCGCTTCTGGCTGGACCCGACTGCGCCATCCAACGAAACATCCCGACCGCGTCGTCAAAGCAACGGCTTCGGAATCTTCCCATCTCTCCATATCCGTGCCGCACAAAAACAGCCTCGACCGAAGCGTTCTGGGCGGTCTGAAGATCCACCTCGCTGTCCCCAACAAAAAGATGGCGCCCACTCCCCGCCCCCATCCGTTTCAACGCCAACTTGAGCGGCCTGGGATCCGGCTTCCGGACTGTCTCGTCTCCGCTCACCACCACACGAATCCAATCTCCCCATCCCAGTTTTCGGATTAACGACCTCGCGGCGGTCCCGTCCTTGTTCGTGCAGACTCCTAGCTTCCAACCCCGTTGAATCAGCCGTTGTAATCCCTCATGCACTCCGGGATAGGGACGACTTGCCCCACGCGCGTTGCGTTGATATTCACGGAAATACTCGTTGGATATCCCAAGAATCTCACCCTTCCCCGCTTTGGCTCCCGTTGCCGACCATGCCCTCGCGATCAAAGTATTCGGCCCATGCCCAACCAGTGTCATCACTTCCTCCCTGCTTAAACTCCTCCTTTGATGACCTTCCAAAACGCGGTTCAAGGCATCAGTAATCTCGCCCAGGGTATCCACCAGGGTTCCATCCAGGTCAAAGACCGCCCACCCGCTCAACCGACTCACCTGCCCCCCCAACTAAAGCCTGCGCAGGGCGGGAAGTCCGTAATCGTTTCGGATCTTCTCCGAAACCGAGGGCAAGTCCTGTGCCTGCAGAACCAGTTTTCCGGGCTCATCCCGAAACTCAAAAACCAGGTCTCCCGACTTCGTCTCGTCCACAACTTGGGCAAGCTCGTTCAGGTTTGCGATCGTCCGACCGTTCACCTTTTCCAGAACGAGGCCCGAAAGCTGCAGATAACCCAGGGTGATCGGGGATGGTAAAACCTGACTCAAAAACACGACCTTGCGTGACGGATCGGGTCTTTTCTCATGCTGGAATGTGAACAGCTCGACAAGTCTCTGGGGGGCTCGTTCCGACCACTTATCCCCCCACTCCTGCAGGTAGGTGCCGGTAAGCTCCTGAAACACCAGTCCCCCCGCCACCAGGTACCGGGGCGCCGTGTCGAATTGCAATGTGGGAATCGCCACCTCATCCCGGGCTTTCCGATCATACGTTCCGGTGAGCTCCATCTCTTTCCCGTTCCGTGAAATTCGAAAACGGGCGGGAGAACCGATCGTCGGCTTGGTCCGGATCAAATTTCCGACTGCGGTCGGGCCATAGAGGGGATCGCGATAGTTCCCGTCCTCGTCCAACTTGTACCCGTCCACGCTCAACAACACATCCCCTTCCCGCAACCCGGCTCTCCCGGCCGTCCCCCTCGGGTTGACCCGCGTCAGCAAAAGGCCGCCTCCCGACTTCGGCGCCAGCACCTCCTCCCTTAAATTCGGATCCCGTAAGGGACTCCAACTAACCCCCAAGGTGGGAAACCCTTCATACTTCCCGTCGGCCGCATCTTTCAAAAAGTGCTCGATCATCGGAACGGGAATTGCCGTTCCCTCCTGCGAATCCCGATCATACCCCATCATCATTCCCGCCAACTGGCCATCTTTCATCAGCGGCAAGGTGTAGCTGTCATCCCTCTTTGGCAGCGACACGCGGACTCCGTACACCAAAAAGCCGGCCTCGTCCGAGGGGTACCGCCCCACCCCGGCGGAAAGAATCTCCGCCTGGTTGCGCAGCATCTCCCCGTTCCGCTCCAACTGCCATACCTCCGTTTTGTCGCCCGCACGCAGCGCGGGACCCAGCAGCACACCGGAAAACCCCTTGAGGAAGTTGCGGTCGGTAGGCTGCAACAAGGCAAGATTCGCCTCGTAGTCGATCGCCTCCACCTCGGCGGCACACTTTTCGGCCGAACCCGGTTTTTCCAGCCCCACTTCCGTCCGATTCGCCACCAAAGCTGCGGTTGCCAAAACCTTTCCTCCCGGGAGAACCACCCCTGTTCCATTCAGACCGTAGGGGGATTTTTTCTGCCAAGGACGAAACTGGTCGTACGCCTGGATCGAGGCTCTCACCCGGACCAGGGACCCGCGGGAATCATCCTCCCCCACCGCCACGCTGACCAGGGAAACGCCCGCCAGGATCCAGACCCACACCCCCTTCACTTGCTCTCCTCCTCTTTTTTCCAGGAACCCTTGGCCAACCGACGCCCTCCCAACTCCGTACGGTGGGCCTGGGTGATTCCGTACTGCGTCATGATTCTGGGCATCACCTGGTCCACCTCCCCCTTTTTCAAAACCGCAGGCCGCTGATCCCCCTCGAATCGAATCACGGTCCGCTCCCCGCCCGATTCCAGCGCGGGCAAAACATCCGCCAAGGTGCGGATCCTGCGGCCATTGATTTCACGCACCACCTGCCCCGCGAGTCCCACCAGATAGACATTCGAACGATCCGGCAAAACGGAGGCCAGGATCACCGGTTCCGGAGTCTCCCGATAGATCTGATCCTGCCCAAACAGCGTGTACGTCTGGCGCAAACGCAGATCGGCACTTCCGGCCAGCACCGCCATGAGATTCGCCGTCAGGGGCTGAAAAACCAACCCGCCATACAAAACATACCGGGGCGGCTCCTCATAAAGATTCTCGTACATGGAGAACATCTCGGCGGGACGGAGCGTGATCTTCCGCTTCTCCAACGCCTGATTTCTCCAGACCCCGAGTTCCACCGTATCCCCAGCGAATTTTCGCTCCACAATCTCCTCCAGCTGGACGGGTTGCCCATCCAGACGAACCGAGCCGTCGCTTTCGATCGGATGACCGTCGATGGAGAGAAGGACATCCCCTTTTTGCAACACCCCGTCGGCCGATCCCTCCGAAAAAATGTCGGTCACCACCACACCCTGCCCGTCGTTCGGCCGTTGATAGTAGTGGCGCATGGCCGGGTTCTCCAGCGGCATCCAGCGAATCGCGAGGTCCACATAATGATCGTAGTGCCCATCCTCCACATCTTTCAGAAACCTCCGGATCACGGGAGTCGGGATCATGTAGCCGACATTCTGGGCCACATCCCCACGGAACCCCTGAAACGCCACCCCCACGACCTTGTCCGCCTGCATGACGGGGCCTCCGCTGTTTCCGGGATTGATCGCGGCATCAATCTGGATCGCCAGGTGGGACTCCCTTCCGGAATGGGTGTAGGAGTTGTAATCAATACGGCTCACCACCCCGCGGGTCACCGATAAACGGTCCCCGCCGATCGGGAATCCATAAACCGACACCACCGATTCCAACTCCGGTATTTCGCCGATGGGCAGAACGCTCGTTCCCTTGAGGAAATCCGTGTCCTCCACCTGCACCAGCGCCAAATCGCAATCATGGGCCACATGGAGAACTTTGGCGGGATACTTCCTTGGATCCGCCTCCCGTTGAACGGTCAGATAGCGTGCTCCACTCACCACATGGGCGTTCGTTAGGATCCGATTCCCATCAATCACAAAACCGGCCCCGCGGGCCGAACTGACCGTCCCGGGGTTCCATGGAAGGCGATAGTCCCAAGTTTGGGCGGTCACTTCGATCATCACCACGTTTTTTCGGGCCTCGCTCAGCTGCCAATCCCTCGTTCCACAACTCCCCAAAAGTGGAATCAGGAGAAGCCCTCCAACCCTGAAAACTCCTTTCAACATAAGACTCCATCGTATCACCCGGAAAAACCGAGTAAACCAGATTGCCTCATGTCTCCCTGGTCCTACGATGCCCCCGTGAATGCTTGGGTCCTCCTCGCCATTTCGATCGGGCTGGAAGTCAGCGGAACCCTCTGTTTGAAACAGTCCGATGGGATGACTCGACCCCTTCCCGCCCTCGGGGTGATTCTTTTTTACCTCGGTGCTTTCACCCTGATGTCCATATGCGTAAAGACCCTCGAGGTCAGCACGGTCTACGCAATCTGGTCGGGTGCGGGAACGGCTTTGATCGCGCTCATCGGAATCATGTTTTTTGGAGAAAGCTATCCTTGGGTGAAAATCGCAGGTCTTGCCCTGATCATCGGCGGTGTTCTGCTGCTCCGCTCCTCCAGCGGGAGCGCCTAGATCGTCCCGAAGATCCTGTCGCCGGCATCTCCCAGGCCCGGCAAAATGTAACCGTGGGAGTTCAGCTTCCTGTCCAGGGCCGCGGCGTATAACGGAACATCCGGGTGATGCTTGTGAAAACAGGTGACCCCCTCCGGCGCCGCCACCAGACACAGGAATCGGATCGACCTGGGCTTGGCACTTTTTAGCCGATCCGTGGCCGCCACCGCCGAGTTTCCGGTCGCCAGCATGGGATCGAGCAGAATCAGATCCCGCCCCCGCAGGGTTTTCGATGCTTTAAAATAGTACTCCACCGGCTCCAGGGTCCGGTGATCCCGATAAATTCCGATATGCGCTACACGCGCGGATGGAAAGATATGCAGCATGCCATCCAGCAGCCCCATGCCCGCCCGCAGAATGGGGACCAAAACCATCTTCTCCCCCTTCAACACCGGGGCGGACAGGGTTTCGAGCGGGGTGGAAATTCTTTTGCGGGTCAGAGGCAGATCTCGAGTCACCTCGTAGGACATCAGCATGGCCACCTCACCCACCAGGGCGCGGAACTCCGTGACACTGGTCTCCCTGCGCCGCAACAGCGACAACTTGTGCTGCACCACCGGATGCCGGACCAGGTGGAAGTTCCTCCTCACATCCCCTCCTAGACGTTGAACCGGAAATCCATCACATCGCCGTCCGCAACGACGTACTCTTTTCCCTCCACCCGCAACTTGCCGGCCTCCCTCACTTTCTGCATCGTCCCGACCGCCTGCAGATCGGCAAAGGCCACCGTCTCCGCCGCGATAAACCCTCTCTCAAAATCGGTATGGATCACCCCGGCCGCTTGGGGTGCTCGGTCGCCGGCATGAATCGTCCAAGCCCTCGTTTCCTTGGGACCCGTGGTCAGGTAGGTCCGCAGACCCAAAAGATCATACGCGGCACGAATCAGGGATCCGACTCCCGACTCGGCCACCCCGAGACTGGCCAAATAATCCTTGCCCTCCTGCTCGGGAAGATCCACCAGCTCCGACTCGATCTGTGCGCTCACGACCACGGATCGGCTCGAAAGATGGGTCCCGCAATACTCCTCCACCTTCCGCACCTGCTCCCCCGTCTTTCCCGTTCGCTCCCCCTTTCCCAAAGCCCCCAGCTCGTCCTCCTTCACATTGCAGGCGAAGAGGGTCGGTTTGGAGGTCAGAAGAAAAAATCCCCGGATCAATTTTTTTTCATCCTCCGTCATCTCGAGGGTCAGCGCGGGACGACCCGAATCCAAGTGCGGTTTCAATCGACCCAACAGGGCGAGTTCCGCTTTCGCATGCGCATCCCCCTGCTTGGCCGCTTTTCCGGGCTTGTCCAACCGTTTGGTGACCGTTGCCAGATCGGACAAAACCAGCTCCGTGACGATGGTTTCGATGTCCCGCAACGGGTCGACCGTTCCCGCGACATGATGGATATCCGCGTCTTCAAAACATCGCACCACCTGGATGATCGCATCCACCTCCCGAATATGGGTCAAAAACTGGTTTCCCAACCCCTCCCCCTGGCTTGCCCCCTTCACCAAGCCTGCGATGTCCACCAGTTCAATGGACGCGGGAAGAATCTTTTCGCTGCCCGACATTTTGGCCAGCCAATCCAATCGGGAGTCAGGGACGGTCACCATTCCGACATTCGGCTCGATCGTGCAGAAGGGATAATTCGCCGCCTGGGCCTTCCTCGTGCGGGTGACCGCATTGAAAAGCGTGCTTTTGCCCACGTTCGGGAGCCCCACGATGCCGGCGCGTACCATCCCGAATCCTACCCACATCGCACCCTCTGCCTCAATCTTGCGCTCCTTCGCCCATGACTTTGCAATTTCCAATCTCACCGTGGGGTTGGTCTTGCGATCCCCCCCCCGGACACGCTCAAATCAGCCCATGGACAAAATCGGGATCGGACTGATCGGTTGCGGAACGGTGGGATCCGGTTTGGTCCGGAACCTCCCGCTCGCCAATCCCCTGCTTGAAGAGCGGCTGGGAATCCACCTCGAGATCCGCGGAATCTCTGTCCGTGACCTGTCGAAACCCCGCGCTTCCCTCCCCCTGCAACCTGTGTCCGACTGGAAAAAAGTCGTTGCCGATCCCCGTGTCCAAATCCTCGTGGAGCTGGTCGGAGGAACAGAGGAGGCGTTTCACATTGCGGAAGCCTGCCTCAAGGCCCACAAACCCCTCGTCACCGCCAACAAGGCCCTTCTGGCCGAACGCGGCCAGGAACTCATCCCTTTGGCACAAAAGCACGCCACCCCCATCTACTATGAGGCCAGTGTCGCTGGCGGGATTCCCGTTCTCAAGGCACTGAGGGAAGGTCTCGTCGCCAACCAACTCCTCGGTCTTCACGGCATCATCAACGGCACCTCCAACTACATCCTCTCCCGAATGGCCGAGGCCGGCTCCGATTTCGCCACCGTCCTCCAACAGGCCAAGGAGCTGGGATATGCCGAGGCGGATGATCGTTTGGATGTGGATGGAATCGATGCCGCCCACAAAGCCTCCATCCTCTGCCTGCTTGCCTACGGCTTTCTGCCCAAATTTTCCGAAATCCCCGTGGAGGGGATCCGAAAAATCACCTCTCAGGATGTCACCTTTGCGCGGCAGCTCGGTTACATCGTGAAACTTCTGGCGCTGGTTCGTCCCGTCGGGAAAGAGCAGATCGAGGTCCGCGTCGCCCCCACCCTCGTCCCCG
>RFMG01000035.1 GCA_009927835.1 Verrucomicrobiota bacterium
ACTGACCAGCGACGGCACTTACACTGATTTGGATCCAACCACCAGCCCGTTTGACGCAACCGATGAAACTCTCCAACGGTTTCAAAGACAGCTGACCGAGAATTCCTACTACGGAATCGTTGATTTCACGATACCGATGTTTGAGGAAAAAGAACGTACCGATGCTTTCAAAACCGGTTTCTATCAGGACTACAGCCAGCGAGACTACAGCCAATCCAGTTTCAACTATCCTTACGGCCTCTCCCCCACTCCCGCTCTTCCCAGCCAAGAGACTTACACTCCTACCAATGGGGAAACGTGGGCTGATGTTTTCCTATCCCCTGAACGGAGCGGCTTGATTAACCCCACGGGAGTCCTCGGACCCTATATGATGAGTTACAGCATTTTTAATCAAGCAGGTGATCCGGCTGTTAACCCGGGGACCGATTACAACGCCAGCCAAGGAGTTACTGCCAGCTACCTAATGGCCGACTTTAAACCCTTTCCCCAACTCACGTTGGTGGGTGGCGCCCGCTTTGAAAACACCAATATCAAAATCACTGGAGCCACCAACCTTCCGTCGCGTTATTTCGGTGATTTCAATGGCTTTTCAAAAATCCAGCAACTCGATCTTCTCCCGGCTGTATCGGCTACCTTTGAATTGACCCAAGGGGTGAACATAAGAATGGCTTGGTCCCAAACCCTCGCCCGACCCTCCTTCAAGGAGATGGGCCCGGTCATCACGAAGGATTTCACCGCGGACAGCTATTTCCTTGGAAACCCACTCCTTCAGCTCTCCAAGGCCAACAATTACGATTTCCGTGTGGAGTGGTTTCCCCGGGCAGGGGAGGTTCTCTCCCTCAGCCTTTTTTACAAGGATCTTCAAGCCCCTCTGGAGCAGACGTCTTTTTATGATGACATCACAGAGCTAAATTTCTTCAAGTATGTCAACGCCCCCAGTGGGACAATCCGTGGCCTTGAATTTGAGGCGCGAAAACGGTTGGATCAACTTTCCTCCACTCTCCGACAATTTTCCCTCTTTTTTAACTACACCTATATCGCCAGTAGTGTTCCCGTTACCGGGCAAGCGGCTGAATTTGTCAACCAACCCACCCGCCCCCTGCAGGGACAACCCGAGTATGTC
>RFMG01000034.1 GCA_009927835.1 Verrucomicrobiota bacterium
GTTTCAAGCGCGAAGTCTGCCGGCACGACGTTGTGGCGTGGAAAGTGGAAGGCGGGAGGTGGAAGTGGCGGGCTGAGCCTACTACGTCCTGCTGCGCAGTACTTCGAAGGCTTTAGGCTGCCCCACATCATTTTCAAATTAGGGTGTTGTAGGGCGGGGTTTATCCCCGCCTAGGTTGAATCCTTCGGTCCTGGTTCTCGAATTCGGCGGGCTAAAGCCCGCCCCACATCATTTTCAAATTAGGGTGTTGTAGGGCGGGGTTTATCCCCGCCTAGGTTGAATCCTTCGGACCTGGTTCTCGAATTCGGCGGGCTAAAGCCCGCCCCACATTTGCTTGAGATTTCAGGCGGCGAGTTTTGAGCCGTCTCGGAGTTGACATAAATATGGAAAACCATATTTATGGAATCGTGAAGACAACGCTGAACCTACGGGATGAGCTGTATCGCAGGGCCAAAGCCCAAGCGGCTTTGGAGGGAAAGCCTTTGGGGCGACTGATGGAGGAGTCCCTGGAGATGCGACTCCAGAAAAGTCCAGTTCGCCCGCCACTGCGCCAGTGGTTAAAAAGTCTACCGAAAATACCCAAGGAGGGTCTGGCTGATTTGCGCAGAATCATCGAATCACCCGATTTCCGAAAAGTGGATCCCGAGATGTGGCGCTGATCCTGGACACCAACGCCATTTCGGCTCTCTCGGTGCAGGATGATGCGTTGCTGAACATCCTGGAACCCGGAGCCGAGCTCTGTGTCACGGTCGTCAACGCCGCCGAATATTTTTACGGGATCCAGAGTTCAAGAAAGAGAACCCTCTTAAGCCGTTGGTTTGCCGAATTTCTGGAAAGCGTGGAAATTCTCAACCTCAACCGAGAGGTGTTTCCTTTTTACCATGTCATTCGAACGGAGTTGAGGATGGCGGGAACCCCGATTCCGGCGAACGATCTCTGGACCGCCTCCCTCGCCCGGTTGCATGGGATGAAGGTGGTGAGTCGCGATCTCCATTTTGACCGGGTCAAAGGATTGGAACGGGTCGCGTGGTGAAAAGGCAAGTCCCTGTCACCTTGACGATCGCGGGATCGGACAACTCCGGTGGGGCGGGAATTCAGGCGGATTTGAAGACGTTCACCCGCATGGGGGTGTACGGAACTTCGGCTTTGACCTGTGTGGTGGCGGAGCATCCCGGAAGAGTTTCTAGGATTACGGCGATTGAGCCCAAAATGGTGGCGGAACAGATCCGGTTGGTCTTTGAGGCGTTTCCCGTGGGGGCGGTGAAGACGGGGATGCTGTTTTCCTCCGGGATCATTCTGGAGGTGGCGAGGCAGTTGGGGAAAAGAAGGGAGCTCAGGTTGGTGGTGGATCCCGTGATGGT
>RFMG01000126.1 GCA_009927835.1 Verrucomicrobiota bacterium
GTAGCTCAATTGGTAGAGTAGCGGTCTCCAAAACCGTCGGTTGGGGGTTCGAGTCCCTCCTGCCCTGCATCAAAAGTCAGGAGAAAAGAAAGAGGATTTGGAACATATGGAAGCCTGGAAAATCGGAGGAAGTTGGTTCGGGACCGTTGCCGTGGGGATTCTCTCCCTGGCGACCGGTTTTGTCCTTTTTCATTTCCGCGCCAGGATCTCAAAGTTTGTGGGTGAGGTGAAGGGGGAACTGGTGAAGTGCTCCTGGCCTTGGGACCCGACCGAACACGGGGTGAAGAAATACCGCGAACTGATCGACAGCACCACGGTGGTGGCGCTGACCACCTTGGTCCTGGCCGCGTACACCTCGGGCTTCGATTTTCTGATCAGCCGTGTGGTGGGCTGGTTGGTGAGGTTTTAACGGATGAACGAGGTTGCCAATCCCCCCTCCGAGGCCCGCTGGTTTGCGGTTCACGTTCTTTCCGGTCAGGAAACGAATGTGAAGCGTCACATGATGAGCCGGATCAAAACGGAGGAGCTGGGGGAGGTGGTTCAGGAAGTGATTATCCCCACGGAGCGAATTTCGGAGATCAAGAGGGGCAAGAAGGTGGAAACGGAGCGGAAACTTTATCCCGGCTATATTTTTGTGAAGATGGAGTTGTATGACGCCGAGAAAAAGTTGCATGAGGTGCCCTGGTACTTTGTGAAGGAAACCCCGGGGGTGCTCGGATTTGCGGATGGGGACCGTCCAACGCCCATGAAGCCGGATGAGGTCGAGGGGATGCTCAGTCAAATCCGTGAAAAGGAGGAGAAGATCACGCCGAAGATTATTTTTGCCGTGGGGGACCGGGTGAAGGTGGGGGATGGACCGTTTCAGAGCCAGGAGGGTGTGGTGGAGGAGGTCGACACGGAAAGGGGACGGGTGCGGGTGGCCGTTTCGATCTTTGGGCGCTCCACCCCGGTGGAGTTGGAATATTGGCAGGTGGAAAGGAACTAGGATTTTATGGCGAAAGAGATCACAGGAATTATCCGTTTGCAGATTCCCGCCGGGGCGGCGAACCCCGCTCCTCCCGTCGGCCCCGCCCTTGGCCAGCAGGGAGTCAACATCATGGCGTTCTGCAAGGAGTTCAACGCGCGCACGGCGAAGGAGGCGGGAAACATATTTCCCGTCGTGATCACCGTTTACAAGGACAAGACCTTCACCTTCATCACGAAGAGCCCGCCGGCCTCCGTTCTTTTGAAGAAGGCGGCCAATTTGGCTTCCGGATCCAAGGAACCCAACCGCGTCAAGGTGGGGAAGGTCACCAAAAAGCAGGTGATGGATATTGTGAAAATCAAGAGAAACGACCTCAATGCAGCCTCGGATGAGGCGGCCTTCCGTACGATTGCCGGGACGGCCCGGCAGATGGGGTTGGAGATCGCGGACTAAGGAGATTGGACGATGGCCAAGAAACCAAGTCGCCGATACACCGAAGCCAGCAAGTTGCTGGAGCCAAAAAAGCGCTACAGCGTGACCGATGCCGTCTCGATCCTGAAGAAGATGCCCGCCGGCAAGAGCAAGGGAAATCCCAGCGTGGATCTGTCCTTCCATCTCGGGGTGGATCCGAAGCAGAGCGATCAGGTGGTTCGAGGAACCGTCAGCCTGCCCCATGGCTCGGGAAAGACCGTGCGGGTGATCGTTTTTGCGCAGGGTGCGGCTGCGGAGGCGGCCAAAGGGGCGGGTGCGGTGGCTGTGGGCTATGCGGATTTGATCAAGAAAGTTCAGGACGGATGGGCGGATTTCGACGTCGCGGTGGCCACGCCGGACGCGATGATCGAGGTCCGCAAATTGGGGAAGGTTCTTGGACCCCGCGGATTGATGCCCAATCCGAAAACCGGCACGGTCACCGAGGACACGGCCAAGGCGGTGAAGGAGTGCCAGGCGGGCCGGGTGGAGTTCAAAATCGACAAAGGATCGAACCTGCACGTGAGTTGCGGGAAACTGAGTTTTGAAGGAAAGGCGCTGGGAGAAAATGTCAACGCAGTGATCGAATCGGTGTCCCGCGCCCGTCCGCCGGGCGCCAAGGGCAAGTACCTGCAAAATTGCGTCCTCTCCACGACCTTCTCGCCGGGGATTCCCCTGGCCGTTGCCGAGGCGGCAGCAGGCGCGGAGGATTGATCCAGGAGTTTTATGAAAGAAGAAAAAGCATTGGTCATCGACACGATACGGGAGTGGGTGAACTCCTCCCCCTACCTGATCGTGCTGGATTACACGGGCATGAAGGTGTCGGAATTTTCCGAGCTGCGCGGGCGCCTGCGAAAAGTGGGTGCGGCGGTGAAGGTGGTGAAGAACACCTTGTTCAAGCGCGCGATCGGCGAGGAGGTTTTGGCGGGTTTGGGCAAGGACCTGACCGGCCAGACCGCAATCGTCTCCGGCGGCAAAGACGCCCCTGCGGCCGCGAAGGTGATCAAATCGTTCAAGGCCGAATTCACCCGTCCCAACCTGCGCTCGGGGTTGATGGACGGAAAAGTCCTGGGAGTGAAGGAGATTGTGATGTTGGCCGATCTTCCCTCGGCGGAAGTTCTTCGGGCTCGTCTTTTGGGGGCGATTTCCGCACCTGCCTCCACCTTGGCCCGCCTCTTGGCGGAACCCGGGGCTCGCTTGGCGCGGGTTTTGAAGAGCAAAGCGGAAACGGCTCCGGCGGCGGGAGCCTGAAGATGGACATGAAAGGCAACAACCTTGTGTTAGCCCGGGAGCCTTTCCGGGATAATTCGGTCACGGGTGTGATCGGCTAACCGGGAGAAACATTAACACCCCGGTTCTTTCGATGAAAGGGCAGGGGAAGGAGAAATAAAATGGCAGT
>RFMG01000077.1 GCA_009927835.1 Verrucomicrobiota bacterium
TGATGAAGTAACTCATCGAGTAAGCCTACCTTGGAAAGAGCAGTTTGAATTTCTTTCATTCCAATATCACTACTACCGAGGCGAAGGTTTTCGATAATCGTGCCACCGACAATTTCATCACGTCTCAGTAGCATCACGCTCTCGCGCAGAGATTCTAGATAACAGTTGCGGAGGTCGAGCCCGTCAATCCTGAC
Organism: Verrucomicrobiota bacterium; assembly: GCA_009927835.1. Classification (GTDB taxonomy): domain Bacteria; phylum Verrucomicrobiota; class Verrucomicrobiia; order Methylacidiphilales; family Verrucolacustridaceae; genus Verrucolacustris. The sequence continues at coordinate 195 of RFMG01000077.1, forward strand.
AAAACCTGCGGTAGGCTGGCGAAGACCGAATAAAATATTCAGCAAAGTGCTGCCTCCTGACCCATGGGGACCGACGATGGCTGCGCGAGACCCTGGCAGGATATTAAAGTTGAGGCCTGAAAAAAGCGGCGCACGACCATAGCTGAAGGCGAGGCCCTCTGCCTGGATGTGTGCACCAGATTGATTATCAACTCGTCTTTCTCCGTCCTCTCTTTCGATATCTAGGTCAAAGATATGACCAAGCTTGTTCATGGCAGCCAAGGCGTCGTACCAGGCTTCAAGTTTTTTTCCCATCTTAGCCAGAGCACCGACAATCGAAGCCATAATTAACTCACTGGCCACTAACTGACCTAAGGTGATCTGCTGGCTGATCACGAGATATCCCCCAACGGCGAGGAGGATTGCAGCGGCAAATACCTGTAGAGTTAACAATCCTGAAATCTGGCGCATCAAGATACGAAAATGCCTCTCGCGTGCGTGGACATAGCCAGTCGCAAGTTCATTGGCGCGTTCATAAGCGAGGGCATATCCACCGGGCCCTTTGAAAAGAAAAGGGAAATGGGCAATTTCCTCAAACCAGTTCACAAGGTTGTACTTCATCATCGACTCTCGAATGCTGCTATCGACCGCTCCACGACCTAATAACCAGATCGCGAGGACTATGAGAGCAAGAAGTACCGCGACAAACATGAGAAGGAGGGGGTGATAAAGTGATAAAAGAACCATTCCAATGACCGTGGCAAAGACTAAATTTACGCCATCCAAAAGCAGCAGGGCGGTGCTCTTCTGTACTATGACAATATCGAGAAACCGATTCACCAACTCTGGGGCATATATCCCATCGAGCGACTCTGCTTTCACTCGGGGTAGTCGATATGCCAAATCGGAGGCCGTGCGCACAAAGACACGTCTTTGTATGATGTCGGAAACGTAGTACTGAAAGGCCGTGATTAAGGCTTGGAGAGCAAGACAGGCAAAAAGTGCGATAGAGAGAATGACTAGTGCTTGTAGGTAGGGTTGAGACTGGCCTCCAAAGGCTAGATTGCTCACCACTGCATCGACAGCAAGCGGGGCAGCGAGATATAAAATTCCGGAGAAAACCGAGAAAACGAGTAGGGTATGGATGTCTTTTTTTTCTGCTTTGAGTAAGGCAAGGAAGCGTTTCCCTGGATCCATCCCCAAACCGCCGTGAGCATGCGAACTCATTCCATGGGCAGGACGTTCCAACTGCACTACAGCGGCGTCAACCTCTTCACGGGAA
>RFMG01000112.1 GCA_009927835.1 Verrucomicrobiota bacterium
CGCGGTTCTACTCGGTTTGGCCGGAGGACTCGTTCCGTGGTTTTTTTGCACCCGCGTGAAGCGGTGGTTTGGCTACGACGACACACTGGACGTGTTCGGCGTTCATGCGGTTGGGGGGACAATCGGCTCTTTTCTGACAGGAATTTTTGCGACGGCAGAGGTGAACCCAAATCTGAACCTCCACCTCAAGGAGAGTATTGGCAGGGCCCTTCTCATCGAGCAGTCGAAAGCCATTCTCGTGACCCTTTTCATAACAGTGGTTGGCACTGCAGTTGTGGCTTGGGGCGTCAAAATGATCATGGGCTTGAGACCCTCAACCGAGGCGGAGCGCGAGGGCTTGGATGTCAGCGATCACGAGGAAAAGGGCTACATCTACTAGTTTGTTGAATTGAGTTGAGGCGAAAAATAGCCACCTGCGGGTAGGTGGGGGCGAAGGCTCTAGAAATCTTTACACTTCAGGCCGCTATCCATCAACGGGTTGCATTTTTTGGGATAAGCCAAGTCTTTTGGCACGCCACCTGCTTCGTGATGAGTGATCTCTTGGGGGGGAGTCTGCTTCAGGAGTCCGTCCTTAGGGCGATAGAAACCAGACCAAAAAAGGAGATGGAAGTATGACGATACAAAACATGTTCGGATGGCGGCCCCTACTGGTGCTGTCGGTATTCTGGATGTCGATTGCGGGTGTCCGGGCGGACGCTCCCGCGCCGACCTTGGAGCAAAGGGTTGCGGGTCTTGAGGCTTATCTTGGAAACGGAGATCCCACTGCGGCTCTCAAAGATGCGAAAGGGAATATCCCCGACGGGCTGACGACCGCGTCCGTGGGAGTTGCCGGTCCCGGTCACAACGGTTGGATGATGACCTCCGCCGCGCTCGTGCTGTTCATGACGCTTCCGGGATTGGCTCTCTTTTACGGCGGCCTTGTTCGCTCGAAAAATGTCCTTTCCATCCTGGCCCAATGTCTGGGAATCACCGGGTTGGTCACCCTCTTATGGTGGGCGGTGGGATATAGCCTGGTCTTTGACGACAGCTTTAAGAGCCCGATTTTGGGCGGGTTGGGGTTTGCCTTCTTCAAGGGCGTAACCTCGGCCCCCAATACAAATTACGCGTACTGGGTTTCCCAGAATGTATTCAGCATGTACCAGATGATGTTCGCCATCATCACCCCCGCACTGATCATCGGGGCGATTGCGGAGAGAATTAAATTCTCCGCACTCCTTCTTTTTGTCGGGGCGTGGATGTTCATCGTTTACTTCCCCCTCGCCCACATGGTTTGGGGCGTCAACGGTTTGATGAACGGAGTTTGGAACGCTGGCGCAGCGATCAAAGCCATCGACTTTGCGGGTGGAACCGTGGTTCACATGTCCTCCGGATGGTCAGCCCTGATTCTCTGCATGATCCTCGGCAAACGCCTGGGATTCGGCAAAGAGCCGATGCCCCCGCACAGCATGGTGCTTTGTATGGTCGGCACGGGAATGCTCTGGGTCGGCTGGTATGGATTTAACGCAGGATCGGCCGTAGCAGCGGACGGAGTGGCTGCGAATGCGTTCATGACCACCACTTTGGCAACGGGCGTGGCCGCGTTTGTCTGGGCGGTGGCGGAATATTTCGACAAGGGGAAGGCCAGCGTTCTCGGCTTCTGCTCGGGCGCGGTCGCAGGTCTGGTCGTGGTGACACCCGCTACCGGCTTCATCGATGCTTCCGGATCGATCATCATCGGAGTAGCCGCAGGGCTCGTGCCCTGGTTCTTCTGCACACGCGTGAAACGATGGTTCGGTTACGATGACGCCCTCGACACGTTCGGGGTTCATGCGGTGGGAGGAACTCTCGGCGCGTTCCTGACCGGCATCCTCGCGACGGCCGACGTGAACGCCAACCTGAACACGAATCTGAAGGAGATCGTGGGAAAGACCCTGGTGGCCGAACAGTGCAAGGCGATCGCGGTTACCCTCGTTCTCTCCATTGTGGGCACCACGGTCATTGCCTTTGTCATTAAGGCCCTGATGGGGCTGCGTCCCGCCGCCGAGGCGGAGCGCGAAGGATTGGACGTCAGCGACCACGAGGAGAAGGGGTACATCTATTAATCCGGGGCTTGCCCCAGAAAGAAGGCGACTTTTATGGCTCTGAAAAAAATCGAGGCAATCATCAAACCGTTCAAGCTGGAGGAGGTGAAGGAAGCCCTGCACGAGGCCGGGGTGGAGGGAATGACGGTCACCGAGGTCAAAGGCTTTGGCCGCCAAAAAGGCCACACCGAAATCTACCGCGGAAGTGAGTACACCGTGGATTTTCTGCCCAAGGTGAAGCTGGAGATCATTCTCGACTCGTCTTCGGTGGAAAAAGCCACGGCCGCGATCATCAAGGCGGCCAAAACAGGCAAAATCGGCGACGGGAAAATCTTTGTTCTCCCTGTGGATGAGGCGATTCGCATCCGTACCGAGGACAAGGGCGCGAAAGCGATCTGACCGCGCGATTTCGGGCGTGACGAGGCCCACCGTGGGGAGGTATCACAATTCCTCCTCACCGTGGGCTGAACTCACAAAGGGACAACCAAGAAAGAGAAATACCATATGGCACTGAAGAAAATCGAAGCGATTATCAAACCCTTCAAGCTGGAGGAGGTGAAGGAAGCCCTGACCGAGGCGGGCATTGAGGGCATGACCGCCACCGAGGTCAAGGGTTTTGGCCGGCAAAAGGGCCATACCGAAATCTATCGTGGAAGCGAGTATACCGTGGATTTCCTCCCGAAGGTGAAGCTGGAGATCGTCCTGCCCGAGGCTTCGGTCCAAAAGGCGATCACCGCCATTTTGAAGGCCGCGAAGACGGGAAAGATCGGGGACGGCAAAATTTTTGTTCTCCCCTTGGATGAGGTGATCCGCATCCGGACGGAGGACAAGGGAGAAAAGGCGGTCTGAGATGCCCAAAGGCAAATCACCACTTCAAAACAAAGGAGCAAAAGCAATGAGCGAAAAACATCTGAATGCAAAATCGGGCAAAGAGGTCCTGGCGTTTGCCAAGGCCAACAACTGCCGGCTGGTGGACTATAAATTCTGCGATATCCCCGGAACCTGGCAGCACTTCACCACAACGCTGGCGGAACTCGAGGAGTCGACCTTCAAGGAGGGCCTCGGCTTCGACGGGTCCTCGATCCGCGGATGGAAGTCGATCAACTCCTCCGACATGTTGGTTCTTCCCGATCCAGCGACCGCCATGATCGATCCGTTCAACGCCGAACCCACCCTCAGCCTTGTTTGCACCGTCATCGATCCGATCACGATGCAGACCTACGAGCGGGACCCTCGCAGCATCGCTCTCCGGGCGGAGAAGTATCTCCAAAGCACCAAGATCGGGGACACCGCCTACTTTGGACCGGAAGCGGAATTCTTCATCTTCGACGATGTCCGTTACGACTCCTCCTCTCGCGGCGCCTTCTACCAGGTCGACTCCGCTGAGGGCATCTTCAACAGCGGTCGCGAGGAGATGCCGAACACCGGGTATAAGATCCGCCACAAGGAGGGGTATTTCCCGGTGCCTCCAGCCGACACACAGCAGGATATCCGCAACGAGATCACGCTGATGCTGGAGGATCTGGGCGTGCAGATCGAACGGCAACACCACGAAGTGGCGACCGCTGGCCAAGCGGAAATCGACATCCGTTTCGACACCCTTGTGCG
>RFMG01000074.1 GCA_009927835.1 Verrucomicrobiota bacterium
ATTGGTAAAGGGATCAGGAGGTGCGATCGAGGAAAGAGAGATTACCAAGGCCAAGCTTGTAGGAGATAAGATTGAGCTGACGACGACCAAGGGAGGGGTGGCGCTTTTTCCGATAACCGATGTGTCTGCCCTTTATCCGAAACTTCCGGATGCGGGGATTGTCTATCAGTTGAAGGATGTCGACGAAGCAATCCGAATTCTGGAATCCTTGCCAGTGGAGGTGAAGCAAAGGCCGGAAGCTTCAGCTGAGACTTTGCAAAAGTGGAAGGATTTAAGGAAGCCAGCGGAGGAGGCGGATGCCAAACGCAAGGAGCAGGATCGTAGGGCACAAGAAGAGCAGCGCAAACAGGAAGAGAGCAAGGTCAATGAATGGATGAGAGATGCGGCTGATTTTCAGAAGCCTAGAAGTGAGAGTGATCTCACTGCGATTCGGGAGCAGGGACAGAAGTTTTTGAATTTGAAAGTTGGGGATGAGGGCAAGGTGCGGGAAGGGTTGGCTTTGCTGGCCCAAGTGGTTGGAAAGGAAAAAGGGGGGCCTCTTCCAGACTTGGTCAAACTCAATGATATCCAACCCAAACTTGTTGCCGATGATCTTCTGGTCTGGGTTGTGGTCGGAGTCCTAGCGATATCCTTTTTTGGTCTGCTGATCGGTTTTAGTTTTACCTCAACCGGGCTAACACGTATTCGGGAAGGTGCGATCCTTGGCGGAATTGTCTTTGGTGGACTGGGTGTTGCAATTCTCGCCGGATTGGCCGCGATATGGTGGCCAATGGGAGGAAAAGGGGAGCCGGTTGATCTGAAAGTTTCACCTGAGATGGAGCGAGTGGTGACTTTTGCCAAGAACAGCGTGAAACCGGTTTATTTTTTCCCCAGCATGGAATTCCGAGTGGCAAGCAGCGATTTTGCAACTGGCATTCTCGCCTCTCTTCCTCCATCTGAAGAGGCCACTGGAATGTTTAAAGGAAAGCTGAAAGAGGGGAAGTTGTGGGTTGAGAAGGATCGATATCTATGGAGTCAACCCGTCACAGCCTTGGGAGTGCCGATTCCTGTATCATTTATTTTCGAGGGCAAAATACCCTCCGCCGGCTCTTGGCAGGAGGTTGTCTCGGATCGGGTATCGATCGGTAAAGTCGTGATACCTGAGCCGTTACGGTCAGCATTTGCTGACTCGATGCAATCAATTCTTCAAGGTGGCTTAAGCGCTGGCGGCCTTTCTGGGATCAAAGTTAAATCCGTGGACGGCAATGATATGATCGTGAGCACACCAAGTTCAGGAACGAAACCGGCCATTTCTACAACGGCCATATCTACTAACATCTACCGCAAGGTGATTACAGCTGAGGAGCTTGCGAAGATTTTTGTTGAGAACAAGGGCTCGGAATTTAATGGTAAGTTTGTCCTGATTGAAGGGGTTGTTGACAAGATCAGCAGTGGTTCCGAATTCTCAGGAAATGCAACCGCGGACATTGGGGATGCGCTGAATAAAGGTAAAAAATTACAGAAAATTAAAGATGATCAGTTCGACGTGTTTTATCTACATGGAATGGACTCGTACGGCTTTCGAAAGGATCCTCTTTACATCAAGCTTGTGATTAAATCTCCCGATGTGTTCGTCATGGATACCTATGGAGATATTTATAAGGGCCCCAACGCAAATATTGTGAAAGAGAAAGCCCTGATCAAAAAAGGCTACCGCGTGAAATTTTTAAAGGAGGGTAGAGTTCAGGGGGATCAGATTAAAAACAATGAGATCGAAGTTTATGGAGTTGAGATTGACGGAGATGCAGATATCCAGTGCTTCGATCCATCCGCACCTGCTCCAAAATAAGCTCTAAGTTAAACTCGCAACATTCTCAACGCACGTTTTGACGTAGTCGGCACGGCGGTTCCGGTGCTTGAGATAGTAGGCGTGTTCCCAGACGTCGATGCCGTAGATGGGGGTGCGGCCGGTCATGAAGGGAGAGTCCTGGTTAGGGAAGGGTTCGATGAAAAGTTTTCCGTCTTTGCCACGACCGAACCAGGCCCAGCCGCTTCCGAAGATGCCCATCGCGCATTTGGTCATTTCCTCCTTCCACTTTTCATAACTGCCAAAGGCTTCGTCGATCTCCTTGGCCAGTTTGTCCTCGGGTTTCTTTCCTGGATTGGAGAGGGTTTTCCAGAGGATGGAGTGGTTCGAGTGACCCCCGGCATTGTTACGGACGGTGGTGCGGATCTCGGCAGGCACCGCTTCCAAGTTGCCTAGAAGTTCCTCGAGGGATTTTTTCTGGAGGTCGGGGTAAGGAGCGATGGCTTTGTTGAGGTTGTTGACGTAGGCGGCGTGATGTTTGTCGTGATGCAGGTCATCGTCTCGGCATCGATATAAGGTTCGAGCGCATTGGGTGCGTAGGGGAGAGGGGGCAAAGTGAAAGGACCGGTTGGGGGAGGGGTAACTTCAGCTTGGGTGGTGGAAGGAGCTAGGCGGGAGGTTAACATTCCAGCTAGGAGAAGTTGGAAGAAGGAGCGTCTTTTCATGACTTTATTATCCCGGTTGACGAGGGAAGCGAAAGCTTTTCGTGGGGGTCGTATTCGGCAGTCGCGGAGTAACGGGGGCTTGAGGGAGCAGGTGGC
>RFMG01000244.1 GCA_009927835.1 Verrucomicrobiota bacterium
AACGTCCAAGCTCGTTCCCTAGGTAGGGCCCGATCTACGTATCGGGCCGCCGTGGTCAGCTCACAGCTTTGAATCTCACAACTGCGGTCGGGTCGTAGACCCGGCCCTACCTAACGTCCATGCTCGATCCCTAGGTAGGGCCCGATCTACGTATCGGGCCGCCAATGACAATTTCTCGGGTTCTCTTGATGGATCGGCTACAAAGAGGGAATGGTTGATCTCCCTTACTGGGCGGTGGTGAACCTACTACGGGGAATCCTATCCCCCGTTTGCAGGATCGAAGTTCGGGGGACGCGGGAAGTTCCCGCTGGACCGTGGATTTTGGCATGCAATCACCTCAGCCACTTTGATCCCCCGCTCATTGCGGGTGCTTTTTCCCTTCCGATCGATTTTCTGGCGATGCGGGAGCTGTTTCAGCCCGCATGGTTTGGGTTCCTGATGAGAAGTTGTCGGGTGATCCCAGTGGGCAGAAAACAGGCGGACACCACCGCCTTGAAAACAGCTCTGGACCGGTTGAGGTCGGGTCGGATCGTGGGAGTATTCCCCGAGGGAGGGTTGCGGGCGGGAAAAACCTCGGTCCTGGAGGGGGCGCCGCTGACCGAGGGGGTTTCCTTGCTGGCGTCCCGATCGGGCTGTCCAGTTCGACCTGCCGTCATTGTGGGAAGCGACCAGCTATACGTCGCGCGGAATTGGCTCCGGCGGCCCCGAGTTGTGGTTGCGATCGGCAAGCCGCTCCACTCCCCTCTTCGAGGTCAGGACAGAAAAGAGTGGATGGCCCGTCTGGCTGAGGAGATGAGGAGTTTATTCGGAGAGGTGAAGAGAGCGCACCGACTGGAGGAGGTGGTTCTTCCGAAAACTCCTCAGGAAAGATGGAAGTCGGGCCGATGATCGGGCGATTGCATGGGTTGCAGTCCCGGATGGTCGACACCACCGCTTTTTTTGGGATTGGGATATGGCAGCTGTTGGGCAGGGCAGGAAGGCATGGGGTGGAGGAGTGGGATCGGTACGCAGAGGGATGGTTGAGCAGGGGTGGGGAGGAGTTTTATCGGGTTCCGGAGAAGATCCCCGAGGGGCTGAGTGAGGGGAGGGTTAGTTTTTCGTCTCCTTTGAAGGGTGACCGGGAGGAAAACAACCGATTTCATTTGCGGGTTTGGCCCGGGCCGAAGGGAATGAGGTCTCCTGCCATGGTTCTGCTCCATTCGCTCTTTTCTGCGAGCGATGTGGGCTATGTCCACTGGGCTTCCGTGCTGAACCGGCTCGGTTGGACGGCGGTTTTTTACGATCTGCCCTACCATTTTCGCAGAAGACCCAAGGGAACGTGGAGCGGGGAGCTGATTTTTGGGGGAAATCTCATCCGAAGTGCGGAGGCGATCCGGCAGGCGGTCACCGAGGTGAGAATAGTGACGAGGATGTTAAAGGCGTCGGGGGCCCCGGAGGTGGGGCTTTGGGGAATGAGCCTGGGCGGGTGGGTGGCAGGGTTGACACTGTGTCATGAACCGGGGTTGGCCTGCGGATGGTTGGCGCAGCCGATACCGGACGTGGCCACGGCGATCTGGGATTCGGAGGGGGGCTGGGTTTTGCGGAGGCAGATGGAGGAGCGTGGGTTGGATCGCAAGCGGGTGGAGAAACTTTTGCCCTTGGTTTGTCCTTCTCACGGAAAACTACAACTTTCATCGAAGCGGGTACTGGTCGTTGGCGGTTCGCACGATTCGGTGGCTCCGCCGTCCAAGTTGCAGGCCTTGGCCAAGGGGTGGGGAGGGACGCACTACCGGGAGGTGGGGCAGGGGCATATCGGTTACCAGGCGATGCCCAGCACCTGGAGATGGGGCCGGGAGCTGATGCCGGAACTGTTTAACGGTCGGTAGCTTTCGTTGGCAAGAAGTTGGAATTGATAGGCACAAAAGGAGTGGCATAGTGGTAGAAGCAAGGTTCGGCATACAACCTGCCGGATAAACCCAAGGAGCCACCCGCACATGGCATCATCAGGAGCAAAAAAGGTAAGGTCGAAAGAGAAGCCGGGAAAATCTCCCGCGGTTCTGCCCACCCTGACACCCACGGAGCGTGTGGATCTGCTCCGCAAGATGGTTTTGATCCGTCGTTTTGAGCAGAAAGCGGCCCAGGCTTTCATGCAGGCAAAGATCAAAGGGTTTTGCCATCTTTACATCGGACAGGAGGCGTTGGCGGTGGGATCGATTTCGACCCTGAACAGCACGGATGCGGTGATTACCGCTTATCGGGACCATGGGCATGCCCTGGCCCGGGGCATGAGCCCACGCGAGTGCATGGCGGAACTTTTTGGAAAAATCACCGGCTGTTCCCGTGGCAAAGGCGGTTCGATGCACTTTTTCAACAAGGAGAAGAATTTTCACGGGGGTCACGGTATTGTCGGGGGCCAGACGCCGTTGGCGGCGGGCATCGCGTTTGCCCAGAAGTACAACGGCACAGGGGAGGTCACGGTTTGTTATTTGGGGGACGGGGCGGTGAATCAGGGTGCGTTTCATGAATCGCTCAACTTGGCCGCCCTCTGGAAGTTGCCCGTCATTTATGTGATCGAGAACAACGAGTACGCCATGGGGACTCATCAGTCGCGCAGTTCTGCGGGGTATCCCTTGGTCAAGAGGGCGGATGGGTACGACATGGCAGGGATCACGGCGAACGGAAACGATGTGGATGATGTGAGGGAGAAGATGTGGGATGCGGTGCAGCTGGCTCGGACGGAAAGTCTGCCCTCCTTGGTGGAGGTAAAAACCTACCGTTACCGCGGGCACTCGATGTCGGACCCCGGGAATTACCGGACCAAGGAGGAGATCGCGGAGCGGAAAAAAGAGTCGGAGCCGATCTCCCTGTTCAAGGAGAGGCTTTTCAAGGAAAAGGCTTTGACCGAAAAGCAGTACGAGGAGATGGAGAAGGAAGCGGTGGCGGAAGCGGAGGATTCGGTGGCATTTGCGGAAAGCTCGCCTGAACCTGAGGTGGCGACGGTGTTTGAGGACATCTTTGCGCCTGAAGACCAGATTGCGGAGTTTCGTCCCCCGATCGGTAGCTAGCCATGGCAGTTGTGACGATGCGGGAGGCCCTCAACCAGGCGTTGAGCGAGGAGATGGAGCGGGATGAGCGGGTCATTCTGATGGGGGAGGAGGTGGCCGAGTACCAGGGGGCGTACAAGGTGAGTTCCGGTCTTTTGCAGAAGTTTGGTCCCAAGAGGGTTCTCGATACGCCGATCAGCGAGTCCGGCTTCGCGGGCCTGGGGGTGGGGGCGGCGATGCAGGGTTTACGGCCTGTGGTGGAGTTCATGACCTGGAGCTTTTCGATGGTCGCGTACGACCAGATCGTCAACAACGCCGGGGCGATCCGGTACATGAGCGGCGGGCAGTACTCGATTCCGATTGTTTCCGTGGCTCCTCGGGTGCCGGACTGCAGGTGGGGGCCACCCACTCGCACACCCCGGAAAACTGGTACGCGAACGTGCCGGCGCTGACGGTCATCACGCCCGCCTTCCCGGACGATGCCAAGGGGTTGCTGAAAAGCGCGATTCGAAGCAACAACCCGGTCTGTTTCATCGAGAACGAGAAGCTTTACGGGTTCAAAGATGAGGTTCCGGAGGGCGAGCTTCTCACCACGATCGGAAAGGCCCGCATCCGCCGGGAGGGGAGTCAGGTCACCCTGATTGCGAACAGTGCCTCCACCCATGTGGCTTTGGCCTCGGCCCTCCAGCTGGAGGCGGACGGAGTTTCGGCCGAGGTGATCGATCTGCGCACGATCAAGCCTCTGGACATCCCAACGATCCTCGGC
>RFMG01000258.1 GCA_009927835.1 Verrucomicrobiota bacterium
GGCTAACGAAGCGATCGGATTGATTCAAACAAGGGACACGAATCGGCCCTTTTTTCTCTATCTGGCCTTCAATGCGATCCATGGGCCCATTGCCCCACCTCCCGGTCAGGGGGAGGAACGCCAAGGGAAGGGTCGACCGACGCTTCTTCAGGCCATGAGTGCGTTGGATGCGGCCGCGGGCAGGGTCTTGGAAGAACTGGATAAGCAGGGCATCCGAAAAAACACCCTGGTGATTTTCTTTTCGGACAACGGGGGGGACTTGACCAAGGGATCGACCAACATGCCTTTGCGTGAGGGGAAAGGAACGGTTTTTGAAGGAGGGATTCGGGTGCCTGCGGCGATTCAATGGACGGGGGTTCTTCCCTCCGGGCAAAAAAGCGATCAGTTTCTCTGTGTGGCGGATCTTTTTCCGACGATTCTGGATGTGGCGGGGGTCAAGATGGGCACCACACCCAACTTTGATGGCAAAGACCTGTGGCCGGCCCTGAAAACCGGGCAATCCATCGACCACCCGGTCTATTTCATGGGGACCAAGGAGGTCGCGGTCTTCCGCCCGCCCTGGAAACTGATCACCTCGCCGCGAGGACAGGGGGCCTCGCCGATGTTGTTTGATGTGGTGGCGGATCCCGGAGAAAACAGACGTGGCCGGGCAACATCCCGAAATTGTGCAGGAACTCTCCGCGGCCCTGCAGGAGTTTTCCAAAGAGTTGCCAAAAAAAGAACGCCGAGGCCCAGGTGGAGGAGGAAGAAAACGCCCTCCGGGTCCGGCCGTCTAGGGAAGGAGTTTTCCCACAAGGGCGCTGAGGGCGCGGTTATCGGCGCGACCGGCGGCCTTGGCCTGACAGGCCTTCATCACCGCCCCCATGGCTTTTTTATCGGTGGCACCCAGTTCGGCGATCACGTCCTTGACCAGTTTTTCGAGGTCAGCGTCGGACATGGCGGCAGGGAGGTAGGCTTCGAGAATCTTCATTTCGGCTTTTTCCTTGCTGACCTGATCTTCCCGACCCCCCTTGGAGAAAGCCTCGATCGAGTCCTGTCGCTTTTTGATCTCTTTGCGGACGGCGGCCAGAACGTCCTCGTCCTTGGCGGCACCCTCCGCCCCGTATTTTTCGATGACGGCATATTTGACCGCGGACTTCAGCATGCGCAGAACGCCCAGCTTCTCAGCTTCCTTGGCTTTCATGGCTTCCTTGATCTGTTCGTCGATTTGGAGGGCTAATGACATGGTCTTACTCAACCATCGATAGGGCGTGGGTCAAATGGGAAGCACACAATCTTTGCGACTTTCTCCACAGGTTGGTTAGAATCAGGGATGAGCCTGCTGCCCAAAAGTCGAGAAGCTCGTATGGCTTTGGGCTGGATTTTGACCCTGACGATTTTTCGGCTCTGGTTCGCACCGCACTTGGATCTGGTGGGGGATGAGGCGCACTACTGGGAATGCGGCCGCTCATTGGATTGGAATCATTATGGCAAGGGACCAGGTGCCGCGTTCGTCATCCGGATCTTTACCTTGATGTTGGGGGAGCATGTTTGGGTCGTTCGCCTTCCGGCGGTTTTGCTTTCGGCCGGGACCGGTTGGCTGATTTTTGTTTTATCCCGAAAGCTGTATAGCGAGAGGGTGGGGTTGGTGGCTGTGGTGGCAGCTTCGGTCATGCCGCTTTTTGCGATCGGCAGCATCCTCATGACCATCGATCCGCTCAGCGTGTTTTTCTGGGTTGCCGCCGCCCTTTCCTTCTGGGAGGGAGTGCAGAGCGAAAAAAAGCGTTTTTGGATACTGACCGGCTTGTGGATAGGGCTGGGTTTTCAGGCGAAGTATACCAATGCAGCGGAGCTGATTTCTTTCGCGTTTTTTCTCCTTCTGACTCCCCACAGGAGAAAACTGCTTGTTTCAGGGAAAATGTTTCTTTTGCTGGGAACGTTTGTGCTCCTTGCCCTGCCCATTGTTTTTTGGAATGCATTTTACGGGTGGATCACTGCGATGCATCTCCTCGAGGGCGGGGATCTGGACCGAGGGTTTCATGTGAATTGGGGAAAGTTTTCCGGATTCTGGCTCCTGCAGGCGATCGTGGTTTCGCCCGTCCTTTTTTTCATCATGTTGCTTGGGGCCATCCGACCTGCGGCCACTCAGTTTCCCGGGCAGGGGGAGAAGTATCTGCTCTGTCTCTTTTGGCCGCTTTTTGTCGCCTATGCATGGATCAGCCTCAACAAGACGGCCAATGGAAATTGGACGGCTCCGGCCTTGGTCGCGGGGCTGATCTTGGGGTCGGGTTGGGCGGTGGGGAAGTGGATGGAGGGAAAAAAGATTTGGCGATGGGTCATGGTGATTGGATTGGCGGTGGGATTGGTCGAAACCGCGCTCCTTCACGACTTTCTTCCGCTCCATTTCAAAAACAATCCCCTCGACCGGGCCAAGGGGTGGAGCGACCTGGCTGCGGAGGCGGAAAAAGTCCGCCGGGAGGTGGGGGCGGACTTTGTGATCGCGGATGAGTATCAAACGGCAAGTTTGCTATCTTTTTATCTTCCCGACCGGCCCCGTGCCTTCACTCCGGATTGGCCGCAGATCATGACCCAGTACTCGATTTGGCCGAGTTACCGCGAGAAGTATCCAGCAGGGAGCACAGGTTTGTATGTGGCAGAGCAACCTCAGCCCCTCCCTCCCATCGCAAGGGATTTTGAGTCGGTGCGGGTGGTGCGAACGTATCGTAGATCAACGTGGGGACAACCGACCGGACCCACGTTTCACTTTTACGAATGTCGGGGGTTGAAGAGTGGACAACCCACCACGTGGCAGGACAGGCTGGAGTATAGCCGAAAAAACAAATGAGGATTCTTTACCGATATCTAACGGGGCAAATGATGGCAGCCACCGCCGGAGCGGTTGCGGTTCTCTCGCTGATCATTGTTCTGGGCAACGCCTTCAAGCAGATCTTCGAGCTCCTCGTGAATGATGAGCTTCCGATTTCGCTGATTTTCAAGATGGTGGGACTCCTCATCCCCCAAGCGCTTACTTTCACGATGCCCTGGGGCATCCTGGTGGCGGCCCTGATTGTTTTTGGCCGGATGTCGCAGGATTTGGAGCTGCAGGCGATTCGTGCGGCAGGCATCGGACTCGTTCCTTTGGTGGCGCCTGTGATCCTGTTCGGACTCTTTCTTTCGGCGATTTGTTTTTACAACAACGCGGTGATTGTTCCCCTCACTCTTCAAAAGTTTAAATCGGTCCTGTTGGATATTGGGCGGGACAACCCGGCCTTTCTGATTCGGGCGGGGGAGGCGATGGATCGGTTCCCCGGCTATCGAATCTACATTGGGAAGAAGAACGGGACCGATCTGACCGATATTCACATCTGGGAGTTGGATCCGAACGGAGTTCCCCGCAGAAACATTCGGGCGGAGAAGGGCTCCCTTTCCGCCGACCTGGACGATCTCAGCCTGACGATCACCTTGCAAAAGGCGCGTCAGGAGGAGCGGGGCGACAATGCGGCGGACCTCAACGGAATACGGGCGGGGCTGAGCGCGGATCAGTTGCCGTTAAAGATCTCCCTACGAAGTTTTCTAAATCCTGACGACATGAAGGATATCCGAATTGCGGGACTGGGGGATCTGACGAACCGGATTTTGAGCCCGGTGGAGGGCTATGTGGATCCCAAGCAGATTTATCCGATGCTGACCGAGATGCAGAAGCGGATCAGTTTTGCCTTGGCTCCTTTCACCCTGTTGCTGGTCGGGATTCCGTTGGGGATACGGGTGCAGCGGAAGGAGACCTCCGTCGGGGTGGTGATCAGCTTCTTTCTGGTGATGGCCTACTACGCGCTGATTCTGTTGGCCGAGGGGCTGAAAAATCGCGGGGGTGCCTATCCGGAGTTGATCGTTTGGCTCCCGAACCTTGTCCTGCAAGCCTATGGATTTTTTCTTCTCTGGCGGGCGAACTTCCAGCAGAGCTAAAAAAAGGGGCGCAACTCTTCTGACGAGCTGCGCCCCTCCTCATGTGGGTTAGGACGTTTCAACGCCCTCTGCCTCCAGATGGGCAAAGAGAGTATTTCGCCGTTGCCGTGCTTCACGCAGGTTTCGGGTTTCGAGGGATACCCGGACCCGGCGTTTTGTGTAGTCCGCTTGGTGGACGGTGTAGTGGATCCACCAGGTGCCGTGATTGTTCCAGAGGTGATGATCCGGATTCTCCGAATCGATTTTGATGCTAAGGGT
>RFMG01000233.1 GCA_009927835.1 Verrucomicrobiota bacterium
CCCGGGACCGACCTGCGATTTTCGATTCGCAACATCGGTGTGATTCCCTGCGTGGGGGAGAGAAACATTCCGGACGGGGAGGTGTTTACCGCCCCGGTGAGGACCAGCGTCGAGGGAAAGGTGACCTTCAACGCCCCGGCGGTGTACCGCGGCATGCCGTTTGACCGCGTGTGTCTTCACTTTTCGAGGGGCAAGATCGTGCAGGCGACGGCGGCGGAGAGGAGCCGGGAATTGGAGGAGATCTTTTCGAGCGATGAGGGGGCAAGATACGTGGGGGAGTTTTCCCTGGGGCTCAATCCGCACATCCGGAACCCGATCCGGGACATTCTCTTTGACGAGAAAATTGCGGGTAGTTTTCACTTCA
The DNA here is from genome assembly GCA_009927835.1 of Verrucomicrobiota bacterium. Lineage (GTDB taxonomy): Bacteria > Verrucomicrobiota > Verrucomicrobiia > Methylacidiphilales > Verrucolacustridaceae > Verrucolacustris. The sequence goes on from RFMG01000233.1 coordinate 365, forward strand.
CCCCCGGGCAGGCGTATGAGGAGGCGGACAACGGGAACCGGTCCCAAATCCACTGGGACCTGGTGAATCTGCAGGATCGGGCACACGGAGGAGGCAGGATCTTCTTTGATGGGAAATTGATCCGGGAGGACGGGCTGTTTGTCGGCAAGGAGCTGGCGGGCCTGAACCCGGATCGGTTGGCCAAGGTGCTGGCCTGATGAGCCTGGCGGAATCCCTGCTCGAGCTGGCGCAGCAGTCGGGCGCGAAAGATTTGCCGGTATGTGAAAAAGCGGTGGCGGATGCGTCCGTGGAGCAGAGGTCGATGGTGAACGCCCTGCTGGAGACCGGGCAGGTGGACGAAAAGATATTCGCGCACAAACTGGGGGAGTCGCTCGGACTGCCCGTTTGGGAGGGGGAGATTCCGCCCATCCCCGCCCCTTTGCGCGAGAAGTTTCCTGCGAGGATTGCGCTTCGGCATCGTCTTCTCCCGGTGACCCCGGGGGAGGGTGAGCCTTTGCCCGTCCTCTGTTTTGATCCGTTCGATCATCTGGCCCGTCAGGCGCTGGCGGGATTTTGGGGTGGGGAGACCCGGTGGGTTTTGGCGCCGAGGCGTGCGGTGCTGGATGGATTGCGGGGGGGATACGGGGTGGGGGCGGAAACCTTTGATGAGATTTTGGAGGCGGGTGGGGAGTTTGCCTCCGCCAACGACCTGGAACAGGAGACCACCGTTTTGGACGAGAACGATTCGGAGGCCTCGGTCATCAAGTTTGTGAATCAGATTATCCGGGAGGCCCTGCAGGAGCGTGCGACCGATATTCACATCGAGCCTCTGGAGGATGATCTCCAGGTGCGGTATCGGATTGATGGCGTGTTGCGCAATATTCCGGTCCCTCCAAGGATTAAGCTTTTTCAAGCCTCGCTTATTTCCCGAATCAAGATCATGGCGCATCTGGACATTGCGGAAAGGAGACTGCCGCAGGACGGGCGCATCAACCTGGAGTTTGAGGGGCGGCCGATCGACGTCCGCATTGCGACGATCCCGTCCGTGACGGGGGAGTCGATCAGCCTCCGGCTGTTGGGACAGCAGAGGTTTGATTTTGCGCAGATGGGATTGAGCCCGGTGCATGAGGCGAGTGTCCGGAATCTGCTGGCCCTTCCCAACGGGATCGTTTTGATCACCGGGCCGACGGGGTCGGGAAAGTCCACCACGCTGTACACTTTCCTGGCGTCTTTGAACACGAAGGACCGGCGCATCGTGACGATTGAGGATCCGGTGGAAAACAAGATCCCCGGGGTTGTACAGATCGCCGTGAAGCCTGAGATCAACCTGACGTTCGCCGCGGGCCTGCGGAGTATTTTGCGGGGAGATCCGAATGTGGTGATGGTGGGAGAGATGCGGGATGTGGAGACCACGGAGATCGCGATCCGGGCGGCCTTGACGGGTCACCTTGTTTTTTCAACCCTGCACACGAACGATGCCATTGGGGGCATCACCCGTCTGGTGGACATGGGGATCGAGCCGTTTCTGGTCGGCTCCTCCGTCCGGGCTTTCATTGCCCAACGGTTGGTGAGGGTTCTGTGCCCGTGGTGTTGCGAGCCGGCAAAATATTCGGAGCAGTATCTGCGGGATATCGGGATTCCGTTGGAGAAAGCGGCAACGGCGCACCGGGCGGTGGGATGTGACCGTTGCCGCCAGACCGGATATCAGGGAAGGCGGGCGATTTTTGAGATCTGCCTGGTCACGCCGCAGTTGCAGGAGATGATCACGAGGAAGGAATCGAATGCGGCCTTGAAGGAGATGGCGAAATCCCAGGGAATGCGGAATTTGCGGGAGGATGGGTGGGAAAAGGTGGCGGAGGGGACAACAACGATCGAGGAGGTGTTGCGTGTGACGGTGGTGGATGCGTCGAAGGGCAAGGAGGGTTGAGGTGGCGACGTTCACCTATGAGGCGTTGGTGGCGGGAGGGGGCAGGACGGCGGGAAAGCTGGAGGCAAAGAGCCGGCAGGAGGCGTTGGCCCAGCTAAGCAAACAGCGGATGCGTCCCTTGAAGTTGCATGAGGAGGGGGCGATTGCAGCGGGGGGGAAAGCGGGGGTGGGTATGCGGTGGAGCAGCCGATGAACGAGGCACAGATCATTGCCTTTACCGAGGAGCTGGGGGATTTGCTGGATGCGGGCCTTCAGTTGGAGGGGGCCCTGAAAATGATGGAGCAGAGATCGGAGGCGTCTGCCCTGAAAGCGGTGGCGCAGAGCTTGAGAAATCAGGTTCGGGAGGGGACGAGCCTTTCCCGGGCGTTAAAATCGGCCTCGGCGAGTTTTTCCGATCTCTACTGCAACCTGGTTGCGGCGGGGGAGGTGAGCGGGGCCCTGGGTTCGATTTTGAAGAGGCAGGTGCTGTATCTCAAAAAGTTGAGTGATTTGAAGGGCCGGGTGATCCAGGCCCTGATCTACCCGATGTTCGTCAGCGGGGCGGGGATTTTGTTGATGGTGCTGTTTGTGGTGGTGCTGGTTCCGCAGCTGGAAAGTTTGTTTAGCAAATCGCCCGAGACCACCCCGTTGGTGACGAAACTTTTGTTGGGCACGAGTTACTTTCTGGTTCACTACGGCTGGCTGGTGGCGGTGGGTCTGGCGCTGGGGGGATTGGTTTTTTGGCAGTGGATTCAGAAGCCTGCCGGAAAGATCTGGTGGGACGAGGCACGGATGAAGATTCCCGTGGCCGGGGCCGTGCTGGAGGCCGCTTTTTACGCCCAGTTCAGCCAAACCCTGGCCAATTTGCTGACCAACGGGGTCACCCTTTTGCAGGCGATGCAACTGGTGACCCAGGCGACACCGAACTCGTATTATCGGTTGCGTCTGGAGAGGGCGTCGTTACAGATCTCGGAGGGATACTCGTTGAGCCGGGCTTTGCGGCAAGTGGGTGGATTTTCGGACATGTTCCTGGATCTTGTGGCGGTGGGGGAGCAGACGGGGGATTTGGCGAAGGCTCTGGACAAGGCGGGGGCCCGTTTTGAGAAGGAGATGGACCGAAAAATCCAGAGGATCACCGCTTTGATTCAGCCGGTCATTATCGTGGTGATCGCCCTGGTGGTGGGAGTGGTGGTGTACTCGATCATCACCAGCATCTTCGGTGCGATGTCGGGAATGCGCAAAAGCCTTTAATAACTTATTCGGCCTGTTTCAAGGGTTGTTGACGGCAGGCGTGAGCAAGAGGAGCGAGGGACGGGGGAATGTGGTGATTTCCTGCCAAACTCCCGGACGTGAAGAGGTGGAAAAACCGTCTGACCCCGTTGGGGTGGCTTCTGGTTTTGCTCTGGGGGGTCTCCCTCGGGACGGCGGAGGCTCCCCCGGGATATGCAATTCCTCCAGCCGCATGGGATGCACGGCGGGCGGGGGAACCGTTGCCGGCCTGGTTTGGTCCCGTTTCGACGCAAGTAGGAATCCAGATGTCGACGTGGCGAGCCCAAGTTCGACCTCCCTCAGGGGATTCCAAGCTGGCTTTGACGATCGTGTTCCGCGAACCCGCCGATGGTTTTGCGCGGGTGATTTGGCAGGCCCCCGGGCGTGCGGTGACCCTGTGCGGCAATTTATACGAGAAGGCGGCCCCCCTTCATCAGCGAACGCTGATCATCGAGCAGAGCAGCCTGGGCGGGGCAGGGCAACTGATCGTGGAGTCCACGGGGACGGAGCCGGTGGTGGAGCGGGTGGAGTTGGCCTGGGTGGAGCCGTTGGTTTTGGCGGCAGGTTGGGCGGCGCCTTCGGGACTCTACTTGACGCCAGCTGGAAAAGTATTGCCGGGTGACGAGATGAGCGGGGTGGCCCGCCATCGGCCTTTCGATGAGGAAAAGGGCCGGGTGATGGATGCCGTTCTGGATGAGGGGCCGGTGAAAATCGATCCGCAAAATCCTGTCCGATTTGTGGCCCCCATCGCGGGATCCCCGGCGTATGGACGATTGGAGGCACAAGTCGCGGGATTGGCTCCCGGGGAGGAGCCCCGGCTTGCGGTGAATGGGCAGGATCTTCTGGGTGTGTCGGTCGAGCTGCCCGGATTGGATGACCCGGGCTTTCGGCAGGGTGCACTGGGTCAAAGTGTGCAATACGGCGGGTGGCGCAAGGTCGTTGCCTATGTGCCGGTGGGTACCCTGCGAAAAGGGGAGAATCACGTGGATTGGCAGGCGGGTGCGGGGGGTGCGATGACGGTGAGGAGTGTGCGACTTCAGGTGGTGTTTGGTGAGGTGAGTCAGGAGTTGGCAAAGTCGCCTGCCGTTTCGACGCCCCAGCCTTTGATTTCCCAGGTTTCCCTACCTGTGTTGGAGAAACCTGTGGAGATCCCTGCCCCAAAGAGAGCACAACCCCAGTTGCGGACAGGATTGTCTTCCGGCTGGGGCGTCGTAGGCTTGCGTACAGAATGAAACCCAGACTCCTGCGACATCGTCCTATGGCTCTTGGGGCCGGATTCACCCTCATCGAGATTATGTTGGTGGTGGGAATCATCACCGTTTTGATGGGGTCGGCTATTTTTATGCTGACGGGAAATCTGGAGTTCGCAAAGGAGCAGAGAGCGCGAGGGGATTTGCAGGCGATCATTACCCAGATCCGGATGTATGAGATGAAAAACGGGGGTGTGCCGCTCTCTGAATCCGCAGGTTTGAAGGCGTTGGTGGGGACGGGCAAGGGTTTCGAGGAGTTGCCGAAAGATCCCTGGGGACAGGATTATCAGTACAAGGTGGATTCATCCTCCGCAAAAGGCTTTCGCGTTTATTCGACGGGTCCTGATCGTAAAAACGATGGGGGCAAAGGCGACGATATTAGCTCGAAATGAGTTGAGGGGGATGGCCGGATGATGCGGCGGCCGAGGGGATGGGAGGAAAAAGGTTTCACTCTTCTCGAGATCATGTTGGCGGTGGGGATCGGAGTTGTGTTCATGGGGGGAGCGGCGGTTTTTCTCTCCTCGACGGGTGGGGATAAGGATCTGGCCAAGGCCAGGGCGCAACTGGAGGAGGCGGCGGGAAAAGCCCGTGAATCTGCCTTGGGCACGGGAAAGGCCCGGCGGGTGATTCTGGGGGGAAGAGGGGTGGATGGCGTGCCATTCCCGGACGGAATCGAGATGTTGGTGGTGACGCCTTTGGAGCGGTCGAAGGGGAGAAACGGGTGGAAAACCCCCGAGGATTATCAGTGGCTTTTTACGGGGGGTGGCGTGGTGGAGCCGATCCGGATCCTCCTCAAGCATGGGGAGAATGAGGAGCAGTTTTCCTTCAGTGCTCTGACGGGGGAAACCGTGACGGAACCGAGGACAAAACGATGAAAAAGGGCTGCCCCTCGTTCACCTTGATTGAGGTGATGTTGGCCGTGGCGATTTTTGCCTTTGCGGCGGTGGGGTTTTCCGTGGCCCTCAACGAGGTGATTGGGATCAATGTGGAGCTGCTGCGGACGGGGATGAGGCGGCAGGCGGTGGAGTCGTGTGCCGCGAGGATACTCGCCACGACCAACAACCTCCAACCGACCGGCAAGGAGTTTCGACCGGCGGGGGATGATGGGACGATCTTTTTGCAGACAGCCGTGAATCCGATCGATCCTCCCATCCAGCTGCCGGGACTGAGTAACAATCCGACTCCCCGGCCCATGGCGGGCTGGTGGGAGGTGCAGGTCCGGGCCACGACCAAAAAAGGAGCTTTTCTGGAAAGTGTTTCTTTCCTGATGTGGCCGCAGCGATGAGATCGGACGGACACAGGCGGGGTGGGTTCACCTTAATCGAGGTGACCCTGGGTCTGACGATTCTGATCCTGATTTTCGGTGTGATCTTCCAACTGGTTCAATTTTCCGTGATGGGGCGAATGCGGCGGCGCAGGCCAGTTTGCGAAGCCGGGAAGTAAGCGGACTTTTTGCCCTGGTGCGACAACTTTGTCTCGATCTGCCCGTCAATGCCCAGATTTCCCTGGAAAACCGGGGTGGGAGAAAGGGGTATGAGCTGGTGATCACCAATGCCCCTGTGGCGATTTTTCCGGAACGGTATGATGGGTTGCGCGTGTTGGCGTTTGAGTTGCGGAAAGCCCCGGCCGGAGACGGAAGGGAGCTTTGGATGGTGGAGTCCCTGACGAAAACCAACACGGGAAAGACGGAGAAACCGGAGGTGAACGAATTCCGCCTGATGGGGGATGTGAAAAGCCTGCTTTGGGAGGCGGGGGATCCCAGGAACCAGGAAAAGATGAACCGACCGGATTGGAGTGAGCCCGTGAAGCCGGCTTATCTTCGGTTGGTCCTGGAGCGTCCCTCCGGAAAAACCACGATGACCAATTCAGGAATCTTTTGGATTCCAACCGGATTGGGGCCGACGGGCCAGGTGCCGATCGATCCGGTGACACGAACCTTGGTGAACACAAATACGAACCGATGAATCGATCTGCCCTTTGCCAACACCCTTCGGGGGTGGCGCTGATCATCGTGTTGTGGGCGGTGAGTTTGATCGCGACGGCAATGTTGGGACTTGCGGTTCTGATGCAGAGGCAGATCGGTCAGGAGGTGGCAGCCCTCCAAAATGCCCGCGCGATGTTGGTGGCGGAGTCCGGAATCCAGATGGTGTTGAATCCGGCACTTTTGCCGGAGGATGTCGATGTGGCGTCCCAGCAGTTGAGTGAGCGGCTGCAAGAGGGTTGGAAGGTGGGAAAAGAAACCGTTCCGATCAAATTCTCGATCCGTGCCGAGGATATGAAAGGGGAGGCTGGAAAATTGAACATCAACGCCCTTCTTTTGGGCAACAAGGAGACCGCGCGTGCCATTTTGCAGAATCTTTTTGCCCGTTGGGAGGTGAACCTCACCACGTCCTCCGCCTTGATCGATGCGTTGATCGACTGGGTGGATCCAGATCCGTTGAGCACGGGCTCCAACAGCGCGACGGAGGAGAATGTCAGAAACGGTCCATTCGAAAAAATCGAGGAACTGGAGAACGTGCTGGGTTGGGCCGAGATGGCGAAGGAGGCGCGTGAGGGGGGCAAAGGTGTGGATGCGATCAAGAAATTCACGGTGTTTGGGACGGGAAAACTTTCCCTGCGTTCGGCGGATCAGGATGTGATCGAGGCCTGGCTGGGGCTGGGGCAAGGCGGGGCCCAAGCTTTTGTGCAGGCACGGCCCGGACAGGATGGGGTCTTGGGAACCGCTGACGACCTGATCAATCCCAGCATGATGACACCCACGTATGCGGGATGGGAGGAGAGAGTGAGTACGGAGGAGGAGGATCTTTGGCGGGTGACCTCGACGGGTTCGGTGGGTGGAGCTACAAGAAAAGTTGTGGCCATCATTTCCCGGAAAACGAATCCTCCGCAAGTGAGGGCACGATGGACGGATGAGGAGTCCCCATGAAAGCCAAAGTGGCCAAAGTGAAGAAAGGGAAAGGGAAGGCGGCCACGGGGCCGGTGTTCATTTTTCCCGGGCCGGAGGGGTGGGAGGCGTGGAGCACAACGGAGGATGGGGTGCAGTGCGTAGGGCCGGTGGAAAGCCCGCGGAAACTTGGGGAATTTCCCTCCTCGGTCGTTTGTCTTCCATCCCGCTCCTTTCTTTCCGTGCCGATTTGGATTCCGGTGGAGGAGGGGATTGCCCCGAGGGAGCTGGCAAAGATTGCCCTGGAATCGAGGAACCTTCTGGGAACCAACCCGGACGCGGCGGTATGGGCGATGGATCCGATCCGGACCGACGCCGACCCGGCAGGGGGTGCCATGTTGGAGGGAGCTCGACAGAAAAAGACAAAACTTGTTTCAAAAGAGAGGCCGATGGATGCGGGTCGGGGTGAGGTTGATCCAAAAGAGGAGGAACAGGGAACCGGAATCCGAGAGCTGGAGGCGGTGGTGGTTTTGGTGGGAACCTTGGAGGAAGATTGGCTTTTGGAGGAGGCGGGCCGTCATGAGTTGCCGGAAGAGTGTTGCCGGCTCCCGGGGGAGGCGCATCGGCGGTCTTACGGAGGGAGTTGGGACGCTGGGTGGTCGATTTTTATTCGGCGGGAAAATGGCTTCATACCCAGCCATTACTGGCGAAGGAGTTGCAAGGGTCAGCGGCGACGGAAATCGTCTCCCTTCTGGCTCAGATGGATGCGGAGGGAACCCTGGGGCCCTTGAGTCTGTTGGTACTGCGCGATGAGGGTGAGGCTTCGGTGGGCACGAGAGAGTTTTTGGGGTGCCTCCCCTGTCCTGTCCGGGCCGAACCCAGGGTGGCCCCCCGTCTGCCTTCCGATCCTTGGAATCTGGAGCCCACTGTTTTAATTGATCGGAGATTGGTGAAGGCCCAGCAGGGGGAGCGCAAAAAAATCGTTCGGATGGGGGTTGCGATCTATGCGGTCCTTTGTATCGCGGCTTCGGCTTACATCTCCACTCCTTTGGTGCGTCGGTATCTGATCGAGAGGGAGTTGGCGGGAATTGTGGGGGAATCGGAAAAAATCCGGCAGGCGGCGCTCAGCTGGAGGGAGGCTGGGGCGTTGGTCAATCCCAAGATGAACGCCCTGGAGTTGCTGTGGCAGGTTTCCCGCCCGCTGATCGAAAAAGATCCGGCGGAGATTGACGGGGTGCGTTTAACCTCGTTTGACTACAATTCAAAGAGGCTTCTTCTCCAGGGGGAGGGGAAGGACCTGGAGCAGACGGAAAAGTATTTCGAGTGGCTCAAGAAGGAGCCGATGTTGGCAGCGTACGAATGGAAACACCCACAGCCCTCCCTGTTGCCGAACGGGAATGCCAGATTTCAAGCGGAGGGGATTCCCGCGGGAACCCAGGTTGCGGAGGAAGGAGGAACCGATGCGAGCCCTGACACGCCATGAAAAAAAGTTAACCCTTTTTCTTGTTTTTGCCTTGCTGGGGGGGGTGCATCTTTTGGGCCTCAAGTTTCTGTTGAGTTGGGATCAGGCAAACCGACGTGCGGTGTCCCAGAAGAGGGATGAGTTGGAGGAGGCCAAGGGATGGATGGAACAGAAAGCGGAGTGGGAGGAGAAGTCGGGCTGGTTGGAAAAGAACTTAAAATCGGTTTCGGCCGATAATCCGGCTCCCGCCCTGCAGAAGAAAAGCCAGAGTGCCGCGACGGATGCGGGTTTGAAAATCGAGGAACAGAATCTTCAGGCCCCGCGCTCGGGCACAGCCTGCACGGTTTACAGCAACCGGATGCGCCTGACGGGGAGTTTGGGTCAGTTCATCCAGTGGGCGGGCAAGTTATACCAACCGGAGGCAGGGATCGCGTTGACCTCCCTCAACATGAAACTCAGCCCTGAACCGCCCAAAATGGTTGGGGAGGCCGAGGTGGGACAATTTTTCAGAAGGGGCAAGGAGTGAACAAGTTCTTCACATGGTTGGGAGGAGTTCTCCTCGTTTTGATCGGGAACGGGATAGGCTGGGGTGAGATGACGACGGAAGTGCCCTCGAACCCCGGGAGTATCCCAAGTACGGTCGAAACAACCTCCGGGTTGCCCAAGACGCTCGACCTGGCCCGATACGGGGCTTTGGGAAAGAAGTCCCCCTTTACCCTGGCCTCTGCCACGGCGGAGGCGGATTTTGCGAAGGAGCTGGTTCTGGGGGGTTATGTGCGGATGGATGGAGAGGACTATGTGATGGTGGCCAACAAGACGAAGCCGGATCGAATCCTCGTGGGAAGGAAGCCTGCCCCCGCAGCCCAAGGAATGATCTTGGTGGAGATAAAAAGAGATCCCTCAGGAGATGCCTCCAAGATTCAGGCAAAAATCAAGAAGGGAACGGAGATGGCGACCCTCAAGTATGAATCGCTTGGCGGCGGCGGACCGCCCGCCGCACCCGTGCCCGTTGTGACGCAGTCGCAGCCTCCGATCCCCGGGATGCCACCTCAGGTGCAGCCCAATCCTGCGCAGAGACCCCAGGGCGCCGGCGCCCAAGCGCCCTCCCCCATCATTCGTCGTCGGGTCATTCCGATTCCAGGCGGGGGTAAAAAATGAAAATCTTCCCGTCGCTTCTGCTTGCCGGAGCCGTGTTTTTTTTGAGGTGGAACCTTTTGGGGCAGGAACCCCAGGAAGCCGTCCATCCCGAGCAAGTGGGTTTGCCAAAAGTTTCTCCCGCGCTCACAACCGCTCCCGCTGAGATGGTTTCCCCCGACACGATTCAGTTTCCAAATAATCCGGTCTCAGATTTTCTGCTGGTTTACGAGAAGCTGAAGGGAGTGACGTTGATCAAGGACGCCGGCCTGCTGGCGGGAGGCGCGAATCTCAGCCTGACCCTCAATCAGCCTGTGACAAAAGCGGAGGCGATTCGTCTCATTGAATCCACCCTGCTTCTCAACGGTTATGCCTTCATCGCGGTCGACAAAAATTCGGTCAAGGTCATCAACACCGCCGGTGGAAAAAACCCCAGGAGTGAGGGGGTTTTCCTGTTCACCAACGAGAGCGAGCTACCCGAGGGGGAGGTGGTGGCCTCCTATGTGATGCCCTTGACCCATTTGGCGGCGGCAGATGCGGTTCCAATTTTCGAGCAGTTCATCACCCTTCACCCTTATGGCAGTTTGGTGCCTGTTCCCGTGGCAAATCAGGTGCTGATCACGGAGAATTCGACCCTGATCCGGCGTCTGATCGACGTTCGCCACCTGATCGATACGCCCGCCCCTGAAAAGAAGTCGGAATTTATCACCTTACAGCAGGCGAATGCGGATCGGGTGGTGGAGCTGATCACGACGATTCTGGAAAAACGTGAGCAGAGCAGCGGAGGGGGAAGCGCCAAAGCGGCGACCGGACAACCTGCCCAACCCAATGTTCCCGGTTTGGCACCCGCGACGGGTTCGGCGGGGGTCACGATTAGCGGGGGGAAAAGTGGTTTTGCGGGTGACATCCAGCTCATTGCCGATACCCGGACGAACCGGATTTTGGTGATTGCCAGCCCATTTGATTTTGCAGCCATCCGAGATCTGATCAAACAGTTCGATATTGCAGTGGAGTTGACCGATCCGTACGAGCAACCCCTGAATTACGTTGC
>RFMG01000225.1 GCA_009927835.1 Verrucomicrobiota bacterium
GGTGAGCAATGACGACGAGTTCGCGGTGAACATCCTGCAGAAGTACATTGGAGGGCCGAGGACAGGATCTGCCTCTGTGATGGGCGGAAAACCTTTTATATCGGGAACCCAAACCGTGTACGGCACCGATGTGAACGGTAACCCGACCAAACAAGAGCAAACCGGGATCACTCCGATCTCTCCTGCCGCCGCAACCATGGCCCAGATGTCGCAGGTTGCCGTGGGGGCGTTGCCTGGGATGCAGATTGCGACCTTTATTCTCGGCTCGATCGATCTTTACATCAACGCCCTGACGGCGACCGACCGTTTTCGGATCGCATCTCGGCCCGCGGTTTTTACGGCGAACAACAAGAAAGCGACCATTTACAATGGCAGAAAAATTGCCGTGCCGACCAGCACCGTCACGACGCTGGGTGCGGGGGGAAGTGCGAATACGACCTCAGGGTCCCAACAGTCCAACATCCAGTACCAGGACGTGGTTTTGAAAATCGAGGTGGTGCCGCTGATCAACAGTGAGAAGGAGATTAGTCTTCAGATTGTTCAGACGAACGATACGGTCTCCAACAAGAGCACCAACATCGGAGGCGGGGTCAGCGTTCCCGAGATTAATACCCAAGAATTGAACACCACGGTCATTGTTCCCGACCGAGCGACCATCCTTCTGGGCGGGCTGGTGACGCAACAGGACACAAAAAATGTCGCGGGTGTGCCGTTCTTATCGACGATTCCGCTCATGGGGAATCTTTTTAAATCGACCTCCGATGTGACGGATCGGCAAGAGTTGGTGGTTATGATCCAGCCGTCGGTTGTTCAAGGGGATAAGGAACTAAAAGAGGCCAGCAAGACAGAGAGGGACCTGACGGGGTTTTCCGCCAAGGAGCTGCAACCCCTAAGCATGAGGAGTGGCGCCAAGGGCAAAGATGTGGGTTTGCAAGCTGCGGGAACAGATTCAGTGCCTGCAGAAGAGCCCAAACAGGAGTAGGGTTGGCTGGATTGGTGGGTTGACTCAAATCCCTCTTTCCTCGACTCTCCCTACCATTAGTTTCTCTTCTTTATGAATATTCACGAATACCAAGCCCGGGATCTTCTCTCCTCTGCCGGGGTGGCGGTTCCGAGAGGGGCGGTGGCCAAAACACCTGAGGAGGCGGAATCCATTGCCAGAAGCCTTCCGTGTAACAGCTTTGTGGTGAAGGCACAGGTCCATGCCGGCGGGCGGGGGAAAGGGCATTTTGTGGATGGCTACAAAAGCGGGGTTCATCTGGTCAAAACCCCGCATCAGGTCCGGGATGTGGCCCGGCACATGATCGGCAACACCCTGATCACGCACCAAACCGGTCCAGAAGGTAAACCCGTTCACTCGGTACTGGTCGGAGAATCCACAGATATCGCCCGAGAACTCTACCTGGCCATTGTTCTGGACCGGTCCTCCGGCTGTCCTGTCCTTGTTGCCAGCCAGCAGGGTGGAGTGGAAATCGAGGCGGTGGCGGAAAAAAATCCCGAAGCGATTCTTCGTGAGGTCATCCATCCGGGATTGGGTTTGCAGCCCTACCAGGCACGGAAGGTCAGCATTTTTCTCGGTTTTCCGTCGACCGGGCTCAGGGCCCCTTGCCGGCTTTTGCATGCCGCTTACCGTCTTTTTCTTGAGAAGGACTGTTCCCAGGTGGAGATCAATCCCCTGGCCGTAACCAAAGGGGGGGATGTGGTGGCGCTGGATGCAAAACTGAATTTTGACGACAATGCCCTCTTTCGGCACAAGGAGATCCAGGATTTGCAGGATCCATCGCAGGAGGATCCGCGGGATCTGGCGGCGGCCGAGCATCATCTGAACTACATCGGGTTGGAGGGAAATATCGGGTGCATGGTGAACGGGGCAGGGTTGGCCATGGCGACGTTGGATTTGATCCAGGCGGCGGGTGGAAAGCCGGCAAACTTCCTGGATGTGGGCGGAGGAGCGTCCGAGTCGATGATCACGGCTGCTTTTCGGCTGTTGCAGGCAGACACCGCCGTCAAGGCGGTCTTTGTGAATATTTTCGGTGGAATCCTGAAGTGTGATCTCCTGGCCCAGGGGATGATCGCGGCTTGCAAAAGCAATCCGCCGCGCGTTCCGATTATCGTGAGGCTCCAAGGCACGAATGTGGAGCAGGGTAGAAAATTACTGAAAGAGTCGGGACTTCCCTTGATTCCCGCCGAGGGATTGATGGAAGGTGCGGAGAAAGCGGTCGCAGCGGCCACGGGAAAGAAGGGTTAGCCAGATGTCGGTTCTCGTGGATGCGAATACGCGGCTCCTGGTGCAGGGAATTACCGGAAAATCGGGATCCTTCCACGCCTCCGCCTGCAAAGAGTACGGCACCCAGGTCGTGGCCGGGGTGACTCCGGCCCGGGGTGGGGAAACATTTGAGAACACCGTTCCGATTTTCGACACAGTCTCGGAGGCGGTGGCGGCAACGCGCGCGAACGCCTCGATGATTTTCGTCCCCCCCGAGTTTGCCGGGGATGCCATCCTCGAGGCGGCGGATGCGGGGATTCAGCTGATCGTCGCCATTACCGAGGGGATCCCTGTGATGGACATGATGAGGGTGCGCCATGCGTTGGAGGAGTACTCCTGCGTTTTGATCGGGCCGAACTGTCCTGGAATTATTACACCCGGGGCATGCAAGATTGGAATTATGCCGGGGTACATTCACCGACCCGGCCACGTGGGAGTGGTATCCAGGAGCGGAACGTTGACCTATGAGGCGGTCTGGCAGATCACCAGCCAGGGTTTGGGCCAAAGCACCTGCATCGGCGTGGGAGGGGATCCGATCCACGGGCTGACCCTGCAGAAAGCGGTGGAGTACCTGCACGCCGATCCGGACACGAAAGCGATTGTGATGATCGGGGAGATTGGAGGTTCTGAAGAGGAGGAAGCGGCTGAGTACATTCAGGCACGGGTCAGAAAACCGGTGGTTTCCTTTATTGCCGGGGCAACGGCACCCCCGGGACGTCGAATGGGTCACGCGGGGGCGATCATTTCCGGCGGACAAGGAACGGCTCAGGCCAAGATCGAGGCCTTGCAAAAGGCGGGAGTTCGTATGGCGAAAAATCTGGGCGAGATCGGAAAAGAAGTTGCCCAGGCTTTGGGGAAATAAGATGAGTGCCACCCCCTCTCCAGCAAAGATTGTGGCCAAGGGATTGGAGGGAGTCGTCGCCACGGGAACCGCGCTCTCCGATGTGCTTGGGCTGGAGGGGAAACTGATTTATCGGGGGTACGATATCGACGAGTTGGCGGGGAAAATCAGTTTTGAGGAGGCAGCCTATCTTTTGTGGGAGGGGGAACTACCGAAGGCAAAAGCGCTGGCGGAACTGAAAACGGCCTTGGCTGCGGAGCGGGATGTGCCGACCGAAGTGGTGGATTACATTCTCCGGGCACCCAAAGACGCGGGGCCGATGGATATCATGCGGACCTGTGTGTCGATGCTCGGGCTATACGATTATGGTGCGATCGGGGCGGAGCATGTGGGGTTGAACCGGCACCGTCAGATTTCCCTCACCGCCAAGATCGGGGTGATTGCCGCGTATTTTCACCGGGCCCGTCGGGGGCAATCCCTGCCCCCGATCCGTAGGGATCTGGGGGAAGCCGCGCACTTTCTTTATCTCCTGAACGGCCAGGAGGCTGGCCCCGAGGCGGTCGCCACGCTGGATATGGCGTTCGTTCTGCATGCGGATCACGGGATGAATGCCTCGACCTTTGCGGCACGGGTGTGTGCCTCGACCTTGACCGACATTTACTCGGCCATTTGCGCGGCCATCGGAACCCTGAAGGGGCCTTTGCACGGGGGAGCCAATGAGGGAGTGATCCATATGCTCCAGCAGATCGGTTCCCTGGAAAAGGTGGATGGATGGGTCAAAGAGCAGATGAATCAGAAGAAGAAGATCATGGGAATCGGCCACCGCGTGTACAAAGTGCTGGATCCCCGCGCTCCTCATTTGAAGCGGATGGCGGAAAAATTGACGGCTGAGTTGGGAGAACCAAAGTGGATCCAGATGAGTGAGCGGATCGCCCAGATCATGCGGACGGAAAAAAAACTGGAGGCCAATGTGGATTTTTACTCGGCCACCGTCTACTACAGCCTGGGTTTGCCGACCGATCTCTTTACGCCGATTTTTGCCGTGGCCCGGATGGCGGGGTGGACGGGACATGTGCTGGAGCAGTGGTCGGATAACCGTCTTTTCCGTCCGGACAGTGAGTACGTCGGACCCGCCCTGGGTCGCAAAGTTGTTCCGTTGAGCCAACGTTGATCTTCCTGAACGCTCGGCTGGGTTGGGGAATTCCCGCAGCGGTGTTGTGTTCTCTCTGGATGGCCGCCCCCTGCCGCAGCTCGGCGGCTCCGCCAGAGGGTTTGATCGAGGTGAACCCGGAGAATGTGCCCGGAGTGATTCTGGATCTGCGTTACGCCTCCGATCGGAATATCACCGGAAAAAAAATCTATCCGGATGGGCGGGCTTGGCTGAGAAAAGAGACCATCCAGAAATTGGCCAAGGCGGCTCGGGATCTGGATGAAAAAGGGTATCGGCTGGTTTTGTGGGATGCGTGGAGGCCTGCCTCCGCTCAGAGGGCCTTATGGGCGGCCAAGCCGGACGGACGCTTTTTGACCCCTCCGGGCAAGATCAGTCGCCATCGGAGAGGCACGAGCGTGGATGTGACGCTGGCCGACAAGAGCGGAAAGATTCTGGACATGCCGAGTGACCATGATGAGTTTAATGCCAAAGCGGACGAGGACTTTTCCGACGTGCCCAAGGAGGTTGCCAAACGGGCCAGAATGTTACGGAACGCCATGTTTGCCGCCGGCTTTTCCGGCGTGCCGGACGAGTGGTGGCACTATGATTTGAGGGATTGGGGTAGTTATGAGCCGATCGACCGAAAGGGAGTGGGCGACTCGGGGGAGTAGGTTGTCACTGGCGGAACCTACCGGTGTTTCAAAACTTCCGGCATGGAGCAGTTTCGACAGGAGTCCGCCTCCCTGCGGCAGAAATCCTTGTAAATCTGCAACAAGCCCTCGCGTGCCAAATGGGAGTGGATATCTGGGAGTGGAAACGGAACTCCCAGCAACCGAAGACAGGCGGAGCGAAGCATTCCTGCACTGCCGCCGATTGGCCACGAGACCATTCGTTGCATCAGATCCTTTTCGGAAACGTCCGCGAGGGGGGCCAAGACCTGAAAGAGAAGAGCCGTGGCACGATCCCATCCCACCAGGCGCGAGGGAGCCGACAAGATTCGTCCGTCCCACGCAGAGTGCTGGTCCCAAAAGGGGTGATGCACCGCCTTCAGCTGGTCCAAAAATGCTTTGGCGTTCCCGCTTTGAACGGTCCCGAGCCATGATCTCCAGATATCCGGTCGGGTCATGAACGAGAGGGCGGCCAATCGTCGAAGCGGTGAGTTATTCGGCCGGGTGGAACCCATCTTCCAGCAGGACGGCGGAAGAGTTCGATCGCGCCATGCTTCGCGATATTCCCACCATTTGTTCCACAGGTTTTGAACCCAACCTTGCGCCCGGGGGGAGCATGGTATCCGGGTGGGATCGGGCAAAAGACCTGCGACCCCGTACAAAATGGCTTCCCGGCGGACCGGGTCGGGAAGATCGAGAAGAGTTTGGATCGGTGCCGCCCGGGCGAGGGAAGCGAAAGGCTCGCGGTTTTCAGAGAATCCAAGCCCCTCGGCCAGGGCAATCCAAACGGCCTGTTGGAATCCATGAGCCGCGACCCTTGCCTGGGCCAAAGATCGGCGCTGGCGTAGCCTGTGCCAACCCGCCTCCTCAAGAATCTCCCGCAGTTTTTCCGGGGGCAGGGAAAGAAGTGTTTGACGACACCTTCCGGGCCTCTCGCCGGCTGACATTTCCCATGAACTGCTTTGGAACAAGGAGATAAGTTCGGTGAGGGGGGCCGCGAGCTGGTCGGCCAGGGCGATCTGGCGGATGGAGGAGGGGGCGGGAGGAGCGGTCGGGTCGAACTGCCAAAAAACATGAAGAACAACCTTTTCATACAGGGGGTTCCCCGAGTGCCGGTGAGCGTGCCAATCGGAGGAGTGCCGGTGAATCTCCACATCTCCCTCCTGAAGAGAGCCACCCGTTGCGGTGAAGGAGGCTCGCAGGAAATCCGGCCCGGCCCGATGATTCCAAAATCCCGGATGGTTCAGGAGGATTGTTTCGCCGTGCAGTGTGGTGAATGGATTCCGCACCAGGGATTCAAACCAGATTCTTTGCAGGACCGATTCGGAAAGGATCGGAAGGGGTTCCTCCCGAAGGATGTTTTCACGAACCCACTGCCGATAGGTGATTCCCATAAGGATGAAACCGGGATCCTTGAAAAAGGGTTCGGTGGAAAATGGAAAAAATCGGGCCGATGCCGGGATTACCCGTGCTTGTCGGGGCAGGGAGACCGATTATTCTAGCGGCATGAAAAGGTCGGTTTGTCTCTTTTTTGTTCTCGGAACGGCTCTGGGGTGGGGTGTGGCGCCGCAGGAGGAGCCGATTGTGAAGGTGGTCGACAAGGTCAGGCCTGCGGTGGTCAACATCTACACGGAGCGGATTGTGGAGCAGCAGGTTGCGGATCCGTTCGACGCCTACATGAACCAGTTTTTTGGCGGTGGGATGGCTCGTGGGAACCGGATTCTACAGACCCCCGTCCGCAATCTGGGATCGGGTGTCATTATCCGGCCGGACGGCTACATTGTGACCAACCAGCATGTGGCCAGCCGTGCGGACAAACTGAAAATCCGGGTGACCTTGGCCAACGGGAAGGATTATGAGGCAAAACTGCTTCGGGATGATGATTTGCAGGATTTGGCCCTGATCCGGGTGGATTCGCCCGAGCCCCTTCCGTACCTGGATGTGGAAAAGATCTCGCCCAATCTTTTGGGCCAGACCGTTCTGGTGTTGGGAAATCCCATCGGATACGAGAGCAGTGTCAGCGCGGGCATTCTCAGCGCCAAGGATCGGACGCTGACGATCGGCGATCTGACGATGGAGGGGCTTCTGCAAACCGATGCTGCGATCAATCCCGGAAACAGTGGCGGGCCTTTGGTGGATCTGGAGGGAAATCTGGTGGGCCTGAGTTCGGCAAAAATGTCGGTGGCCCAGAATCTTCCCGTGGAAAGCATCGGATTTGCGATTCCGGCGGAACGGGTGAAGAGGTTTATCGAGGATGCGATCGCCATCGTGGAGGGAAAAAAGGCGCCGCCTCCCGAGCGTTCCGCAGCGGTGGTTCTGAAGGAAAAGTTTGGTTTGCTCCTGAAGGATCTTGCGCCCCAGGACTCCGTGCAGTTGGGGTATGGCGGGAGGCAGGGGCTTCTCGTGACGGGCGTGGAGAAAGGAAGCCCGGCCGAGGGTGCCGGGGTCCAGAAGGGAATGCTGATTGTCGGCTTGGGGTCGGTGCCTTGTCGCAGCTTGGAGGAGCTGCCCAGAACCGTTCGGCAGTTGAAAGGTGGGGAGGATGTGCGGGTCACGGTTCTGGGAGCGACGCGGCAGGGTAACTTTGTGGCGTTACGGAGCGGGGCGGTGGTGTTGAAAGCCCGGTAGGTCTCCCGGGTGAAAGAACGTTGAGGCGCCTCCTATGCTGGGGAGTGGTGGGGCTGGGTTCCCTGAACCTCCTGGGGGCGAGCGAGCGGATTGCCTGGCAGTTGCCGACGGAGAATGACGGACTGTTTCAGAATCAGAACGGCCGTTTTTTTCAACCCACGATCAGTCGTCGCCTGATTTCGGGAATGTTCGGTTTTGTCCGGACCTCGGAACCGGAGCCCGCGCGGATTTTTGAGCATTTTCACAAGGGGATCGATATCCGGGCCCTGCATCGGGATGCGCGGGGAGAGCCGACGGATGTCGTGCGGGCCTCGGCAGAGGGAGAGGTGGTCCGGGTCAATCCGGATGAGAAAATCTCCGATTATGGGAAACAGGTGATCGTACGGCACCTGTGGGGGGAGCAACCGGTCTACACGATCTACGGGCATTTGGCTTCGATCAGCGTCGACGTAGGGCAGAAAGTCGCGGCGGGAGATCCTCTGGGGATCATGGGATGGACAGGGCCGGGCCTCAGCCGTGACAGGGCGCATCTTCACTTTGAAATCGCCTTTCAAATCAACCCGAAGTTTGACGAGTGGGTAAAAGCAGAGAAGCCGGGCCGACTTTGGGAACCCAATCGGCACGGGGAGTGGAACGGGTTGAATTTGATGGGAATCGATCCCGTTCCTCTTTTGAAGGCAGCGAACGAGGAAAATTCCCTAACGTGGAAAGAGGCACTTTCCAAGCAGCCGGGTGGGTTCATGGTACGTGTGCCTACGTTTGAGGGGACCCCTACTTGGATGAGGTGGATTGAACGTAAATCGCCGTCTGCTCAGCCTTTGTCTTGGGATATTGAAATGACCCCTTGGGGGTTGCCTTTAAGAATGGAGGCGGGAGGCGAGGTGGTTGCAGAGCCCGTTCTGGTTGCCAACCCTGGTAAACCGAGTGAGGGAAAGTACTACTGCAGGGGGTTGGTTCAGGCGGATGGAAAGGGTGGAATGAAGTTGAGCAAGTTTGGGCGTCAGACGATGGAAATGATGTTGTACACGGTGTCGACCCCCTCCCCGTAGCGATTTAGCTAGCGAGAGGTTTCCGGATGGGATGGGGTGGAGTTCCGGTCATCATCCTTGTTCGCTTCGGTAAACTGTCGATTCGGCGCGAGGTTGTGGTCCTCAATGTAATCCACCAGATAGTTGCGGATTTCACGTGCGGTTCGAAGGGCATCTTCTGGAAATGAGATGGCGGCTCCCGCCGCCGATCCGGCCACGGCTTCGGAAACACCGGCGCCTGGGGTGACCAGGGAACCGGCGAGGCCGGGTTCGGCATTGGATCCACCCGTGGTTTTGAGTGCGAGGAATTTGCGGGGTTTTCCGCCGTCCAGTTCGGTGACTTCGACCTCGGTTTCCATTTTGGTGGCGCCCAGGCCGAATCCGACCAAAACGCGGGCGGCTTTC